>USBM01000097.1 GCA_900552885.1 uncultured Clostridium sp.
TAGAATCGCGAACCTTAGTACTGCTGCGTGCGAGTCGTAGCGCGAGCGTGCCTGCACCATCATGACACCTTCGAAGCCTTGGATCATAACATTCAGGCATGCGCTCATATCAACACTCCGGAGACTTACGCTGTAGAAGCGTTTCAATCAATGTAGAATTGATTATCGTTAGAATCGACCGGTATACTCCGTGCTTCAAAGGAATCAATGCGTATGAAGTGTCCTTCTTCTACTTTGTCAAGAAAGGAATCCACTAACGCCTGCTCTCCCTGCACTTCCAGTTCCACCCGTCCATCATCTAAATTAATGGCATATCCCGTGAGTCCATAGTTCTGTGCCACATAATAAGCACGGTACCGGAATCCAACGCCCTGGACTCTGCCATCCACATAATAGTGTTTGCGAATTACCATAATACATACCACCTTATGCCTGTTCTGTCACTGTTTCCTTATCCTTTGGCAGGATCAGATTTGCGATAATCGCTACTAAGAATACGACTGCAACACAGTTCTCAGCGAAGATCTGCCGGATAATCTCCGGGAAGATAGCAAAGATCTCCGGTACTGTCGTAAATCCCAATCCAATACTTAACGAAAGTGCCACGATCACGGTATTCCGGTGAGAGAATCCGCATTTCTCGATCATCTGGATTCCGGACACCACAATGTTACCAAACATCATGATCGTACAACCACCAAGTACCGCATCCGGTAACGTTGCAAGCGCTGTACCGACCGCCGGAACAAATCCGGCAATGATCATAATGATCGCACCCATTAAGATCGTGAAACGGTTCACTACTTTCGTCATGGCAACCAGACCAACATTCTGGCTGAAGGATGTGATCGGCATACAGCCAAACAGACCGGATAACGCACTGATAAATCCATCACAGGCAATCGAACCACTAATCTCTTTCTCTGTCACCTCCCTGCCTAATCCGGATGCCGCTACGGCTGATGTATCACCGATCGTCTCTGTAGCAGACACTAAGAAGATCATCGTAACTGATACGATCGCACTGATATTAAACTCCGGCTTAAATGGCATGAAATGTGGCACTGACACAATTCCGCAATCCGCAAATCCAGAAAAATCAACCTTTCCCATTGGAATGGCAACCAGATATCCGACAACCAATCCGGCAAGAACGGATAACTGCTTATAATGCTTCTTTGCCACAATATTAAACACAAGACACACCACTAAGGTAATCGTTCCAAGAATCAGATTCTTTGCGGAACCAAAATCCTTTGCTCCACTTCCTCCGCCAAAGGACGTTGCGCCTACATTCAACAAGGAAAATCCAATTGCGGTTACCACGGATGCCGCCACGATCGGAGATACCAGCTTACGCCAATACTTGGCAAGCAGTCCAAGCGTTCCCTCGATCACACCACCTACGATCACAGCACCTACAACTGCACCATATCCATACTGCGCACCAATAAAGCAAAAAATGGATACGAATGTAAAACTGATTCCCATTACGATCGGCAATCCGGAACCAATTCTCCACACCGGATACAACTGAATGATCGTTCCGATTCCCGCAATGATCATGGCACATTGGATCAGCATCGCAATCTGTTTACTCTCCATACCACACACGCCTGCCACGATCATAACCGGAGCAATATTAGCCACAAACATCGCCAAGATATGCTGCAATCCGAACGGAATCGCACTTGCGACCGGCACGCGTCCGTCTAACCGGTAAATGTTATCAATACTTGCAGGTGTCTGATTTGTCTTCTCTTTCATGTCTTATAATCCTATTCTTTCTCTTATTATTCCCCATTCCCACATTCTTCTCAAAAAACTGCTACACTTATCTGATTCCCATACCCGGCTCATCCCATAATCTGCCCGATCATCCTTCATTCCTGCTCGCGGAACACAATCTCTCCCGTCTCATCATTCATGGATTCTACAATTGCTAATGACTCTAACCGGATTCCCTGCTCGCGGATATTCTTACCGCCCACCTGGAAGCCTTTCTCAATCGCAATACCCACACCGACTACTTCTGCACCGGCATTCTGTATGAGGTCGATCAGACCTGCAACGGCACATCCATTGGCAAGAAAATCATCAATAATTAAGATCTTCTCACCCGGCTTCAAATACTTCTTAGATACGATCACATCATAGACTCTCTTCTTTGTAAATGACTCTACCTTTGTTGCGTATACATCGCCATCAATATTGACACTCTGTGCTTTCTTGGCAAACACGACCGGCACGCCAAAATGCTGTGCTACCACACAGGCAATCCCGATTCCGGAAGCTTCAATGGTAAGAATCTTATCAATCTTCTGATCTGCAAAGAGACGTTTCCATTCCTCTCCCATCTGTGCAAAGAGATTCACGTCCATCTGATGATTCAGGAAGCTGTCTACCTTTAATACATTACCCGGTTTCACAATACCATCTTTTCTGATTCTGTCTTCTAATGCTTTCATACTTCTTCCTCTCTCTATTTGAAATATTTGTTGATCACTTCCACTAATCCATCTTCATCGTTAGAATGTACGGTTACATAATCAGCCGCTTCCTTGACACGTTCCTGTGCATTTGCCATTGCCACCCCAACACCTGCGTATTCTATCATAGACTGGTCGTTAAAACCATCTCCGCACGCAACTGCATCTTCTTTATCCATTCCTATAATCTCGAATAAACGGGCTAACGATGCCGCTTTATCTATTCCCTGTGGCATAACCTCAATAAAGAACGGTTCAGACCGGTATATGCTTAACACATCTCCATATCGTTCTACCAACTCTTTTTCCCATTGTGGTGCCACATCTACAGCCGCCGTGAACAGGCATTTATTCACATCAAAGTCTACATACTCCGGAAAATTATTAACCGTAGTTAAATTCATATGGTTAATATCTGCTTCCTTCTGCATATATTCATCAATACGGGTCCCTGTCACCACCTTATCCTGTTCATACGTCACAAGCCCCATATCATGTTCCACTGCATATTCATACAACGGACGGATATATTCTAACGGAAACTTCTGCTGATAGACAACTTCTTTCGTCTTCACATTCATAACTCTTGCACCATTAAAGCTTAGAATGTATCCACCAAAACGTTCTAGCTGTAACGCATCCGATACTCCTTTTATGCCGTATGTTGGCCGGCCGGATGCCAATGTGACGATCACACCCCGTTCCTGTGCATCCAACAATGCTTCCAATGTCTTCGGTGTAATCTCCTTCTTACTATTCGTCAGTGTTCCATCAAGATCCAAAATGATCATTTTCTTCATGATGATATATATCCTTTCATTCTGTTCTATATGATTCCTATAATATAAGTACAGCTAGTACACCGGCTTCCATGCAGCCTGCAATCCATCAGACGGTGCATATACACATACTCTGTATATTACCGCTGACCCAGCTCCATCATCTCATCTAAGATAACCTTTGCCGCCTCTTCTTTGGAGAGGATTGGAAGCTCCTTCGTCCCATCCTTCCTGATCAGCGTGATCACATTCGTATCGGTTCCAAAGCCCGCACCTGCAACCTTCAAATTATTCGCAGCGATCATATCCACATTCTTCGAGGTCAGCTTCTTCGTTGCATTCTCAAGGAGATCCTTCGTCTCCATGGCAAATCCGCAGATCACCTGTCCCGGCTTTCTGTGTTCTCCGATATACTTCAGAATATCCACAGTCCGAACTAAGGAAACGGACATATCTGCATCACTCTTCTTCATCTTATCCGTTGCAACATGCTCCGGGGTATAATCTGCAACTGCGGCCGCCTTCACAATATAATCCATATCCGCATAATGCTCTTTCACTGCCTCAAACATATCTGCCGCACTGACAACCGGAATCACTTTCACAAATGGGGGCTTCTCAATTGCAGTCTGTCCTGTGATCAGCGTAACCTCTGCTCCCCGCTCCATTGCACATCTTGCAATGGCATATCCCATCTTACCGGTTGAATGATTCGATATGAAACGAACCGGATCCATCGCCTCAATGGTCGGTCCTGCTGTAACCAACACCTTCTTACCCTGCATATCCTTCTCGTAATGCAGTTCTTTGAGAATGTAGGACAACAGTACCTCTTCTGACGGCAGCTTACCTGCTCCGGTATCTCCACATGCGAGATACCCCGTTGCCGGAACGATAATATCATATCCAAACCGCTTCAGTTTCTCTATATTATCCTGCACAATCGCATTCTCGAACATATTCGTATTCATTGCCGGAGCAATATACTTCGGTGCTTTGCATGCCATGATCGTTGTTGTCAGCATATCATCTGCAATGCCATTCGCAATCTTCCCGATCACATTGGCGCTTGCCGGAGCCACCATAAAAATATCTGCCCTCTTTGCCAGTGCTACATGTTCCACATTAAATTGAAAATTCCGATCAAACGTATCGACTAAACACTTATTGGAAGTTAAAGTCTCAAACGTAATCGGATTAATAAAATTCGTTGCATTCTGTGTCATGATGACATGCACATCTGCATGCAGCTTCACTAACATACTTGCAAGATTCGCTATCTTATATGCCGCTATGGAGCCTGTCACTCCTAACACAACCGTCTTTCCTGTTAACATCTTCTTCCTCCGGTCAATTAATCTATCTTCGTAAACTATACAACGGGGCACTTGAAAAATCAAGTGCCCGAAGCATATTTAAAACCATAAAATAAAAACGGACGACGGTACAGATCTACAATCTATACCGTCGTCTGCCTTCTTATCTCGGACTCAATTCTCCATGCTTCTCATATCGGGATACCTGGATGATCCGGTTCTTGTCATCCACAAAAACGACATGTGGTCTGTGTTCCTTTGCTTCCTCCGGTGTCATCTGTGCATACGACATAATGATCACATGGTCACCAACTGCAACCTGACGTGCAGCAGCACCATTTAAGCATATCATACCACTCCCCGGTTCTCCGGCGATCGTATATGTCTCAAACCGGTTGCCGTTCTCTACGTCAACGATCTGGACATACTCATATTCTAAGATTCCTGCAGCATCCATTAATTCCGGATCTACCGTGATACTTCCCACATAATTAAGCTCTGCCTGTACGACAGTCGCCCGGTGAATCTTACCTTTTAGCATATTAATCAACATATCAACTGTACCTCGTTCTTTTTTGTATTCCTTACATTAGGATCCGGTTATCGATCAGACGTGTGGTTCCAATATATACTGCAATGGCGATCAATACAGCGCCCTCAACCTTCTCGATTGGCTGGATCGTATCAAAGCTTACCACTTCCACATAATCAATCTTTGCAAGTGGACAGGTATGTAACTTATCGATAATGATCTGCTTTACTTTTGCTGCATCCTTTTCCCCTGCGTTGATCGCATCCATAGCCGCTTCTAAGGACTGGTTCAGGATAACCGCCTGCTTTCTCTCTTCTTCAGAAAGATATGTATTCCGGGAACTCTTTGCAAGTCCGTCTTCTTCCCGGATGATCGGACATCCAATGATCTCAATGTCAAAGTTAAGATCCATTACCATACGGCGGATAATCGCAAGCTGCTGTGCATCCTTCTGTCCAAAGTAAGCACGATCCGCAGGTATAATATGGAACAACTTCGATACGACGGTCTGCACACCGCGAAAATGTACCGGACGGCTGGCGCCACACAACTTCTCCGGCAATGTATGCATATCCACATAAGCATGGAAATCCGGTCCATACATCTCCTCTACCTCCGGATGGAAGATCAGATCTACGCCTGCTGCTTCACAGATCTTAGAATCCCGGTCAAGATCTCTTGGATAAGACTCCAAGTCCTCATTTGGACCAAACTGCATCGGATTCACAAATATACTGACAACCACCTTGTCATTCTCTTTTCTGGCACGCTCCATCAGACTCTTGTGCCCTTCATGCAGATAACCCATGGTCGGAACTAATGCAACCGACAGTCCCTGCTTCTTCCACTCCTTAACCTGTGCTCTTACCTCATCAATCTTACCTGAAATCTTCATCATCTAATCCTTCTTTCCTTACAATTCTATGTGTGCGAAAGTTCACATCCTATATCGGATAATCTTGTGTAACAAATTCATAAGATTATCCTTGATACCCAGAATTACTTTCGCATCTCACTAATATAATTTCTCAATCACTTCTTCACTGATTCCATATTCATGTTCTTTGGAAGGGAACGTCCCCGCCTTTACTTCCTTGTCATACGCTACAAATGCTTCCCGCATAATTGTTCCGATATCTGCAAACTTCTTGACAAACTTTGGAGTGAAATCACTGAACATACCAAGCATATCCTGATATACCAGCACCTGTCCATCGCAGACATTACCGGCTCCAATTCCAATTGTTGGAATGGATAATTCTTTTGTGACCAGCTCTGCCAACTTAGAAGGTACACACTCTAATACTACAGCAAATGCTCCTGCTTCTTCCACTGCCTTCGCATCCTCTAACAGCTTACGTGCTGCCGCTTCTGTCTTACCCTGCACCTTGAATCCGCCAAATGCATTGATGGACTGTGGCGTCAGACCAAGATGTGCACAGACCGGAATTCCTGCATCTACAATTGCTTTGATCTGCGGACATACCTCCCTGCCACCTTCTAATTTGACTGCTCCGGCACGTCCTTCCTTCATCAGTCTGCCGGCATTGACAACGGCATCATATACGGAAGTCTGATAACTCATAAACGGCATGTCACATACAACCAATGCATTCTTTGCCCCTCTGGCAACTGCCGCACTGTGATGGATCATATCTTCCATTGTAACTGAGATTGTATCCTCATAGCCTAATACCACATTTCCGAGAGAATCTCCCACCAAAATGGAATTTACCCCTGCTTCATCCACTAACTTTGCTGTGGAATAATCGTAGGAGGTCAACATGGATAGCTTCTCTCCTTTTACTTTTGCCTGTTTAAATGTTAATACTGTATTCTTCATATTCCTTATCTCCTTTTCATCCCATTCACCGTCATAGCCAATGAATCCTTTTACACTTCTTTCAGGACGCTTTCCAAGACTGCATAATCTGTTTGTGGATTCTTACATTCTGCAAGTTCTAACAGCTTGCTGCCACAGACCCGATACATCTCTTTTTGCGTATCATTTAATTCCTGCAGATGCTTCTGCACTGTCCCGACATCTCCTCGTTCAATCGGTCCGGTCAGCGCACTCACACAGCCATCCGCTATGACATGCTCCACATTGTCGCGCACCAAGGCTGCACTGAAGGTTCTCGCTTCCTTCTCACAGAACCCACACTCTTCCAACAGCTCATAACCAGTTGCCAATACTGCGATCACCTGATTGCTCAGAATGCTCGCTGCCGCATGATATTTCGGCTTCTTTGCCTGATCAATCACAACCGAACGATTGCCAAGCGCATCCAATAACTGTTGCCATGCATTGACCGCATAAGGATGTCCTTCTAATGTAAAACTAACACTATCTAATTGTTGATATACGGAATCTTTGTTGCTGAACGCAAACATAGGATGAATTGATATCGCATAACCTCCATACGTATCAATTTCTGAAAATACATCGGATGATAAGGAGCCACTTAGATGACAGATCATCTTGCCTGTCAGATTCTTCTTGTCGATCGTATCCCATACCTTCTTAATCGCTCCGTCCGGAGTCGACAGAATAATGGCATCACTTGCAGCAATTACATCTTCGATCCGTTCAAACACGCTTGAACCGGTGAATTCTGCTGCCCATCTGGCTTCTTCCTCAACTATACTATTATAACCGGTTACCGTAACATCCGCCTGTGCAGCCTTCCTGGTAAAATACTTACCAAGACTACAGCCGGCCCTTCCGGCACCTACAAAACCTATCTTCATGTTATCACCTCTCTTCTAAGCTTACGGCTTATTCAAGTGACAACAC
>USBM01000098.1 GCA_900552885.1 uncultured Clostridium sp.
GTGTACCTTGCTTTTCCTCTGATGCTATTCTCCTTGTAGACCAGATAATCAGGTACCTCCCTTGTCTGCATATATGTTTCTATCATAACACAAAATACCAGAAAACGTAAACCTTTACCTTGTTTTTCTCTGTTCGAAATTCCTGACAGCATTTATGCCCACCAAGTAAAAAAGCAAGAGTTACCATACTTTTTTGTATAGCAACTCTTACCACTCACTTACACCTTATTACTTTTACCTGCACATCACTTCTGCATTCTATTACTTACCTAAAAGTCAACACGGATTACACTGTAGACGTCATCAAACTTCGCAATATGCTCTGCAAAATCGCCTTCACGCATCTTGTTTGTAACAAAGGCCAATTCATCATTCACGCCCGGTGCCTTCACATACAGCACATCACCAAATGCATTCTTAATTCCAAGCATCTGGTCATCATCTAATCCCTTATCCTTCATACGAACAAAGAACTTATTCTCGCAATCCTCAAATTTACCAAGATTACTCTTGCGTTCTTCCCAGATTGTCATAATATTAGTATGCATATGCTTCACTGCATCTACTATATCTGATACAACCGCACTGGCTGTTGGAAGTTTACCTGCTCCGCGACCATAAAACATAACATCATCTAATACATTACCATGTACAAAGATACCATTAAATACACCATTGACACCAATCAAAGGATGTTGTTGTCCAATCATAAATGGTGCCACCATAGAATAGAAAGTTCCATCCACCTTCTTGCTCATGCCAAGCAGCTTAATAGATGCTTTCATCGCCTTAGCATATTCAAAATCAACTGCTGTAATTTTGGTAATTCCTTCTGTGTGAATATCCTCATAATCTACCTGTTCGCCAGCAACCAAAGAAGTCAGTATTGCAATCTTTCTACATGCATCGTATCCCTCTACATCTGCTTCCGGATTCCGTTCTGCATAGCCTTTCTCCTGTGCAATCTTAAGCACATCTTCGAATGCTGCTCCTTTTTCCGCCATCTCGGTCAATATGTAATTCGTTGTTCCATTCAAAATACCAGTAATCTCTGTAATCTCATCCGCAGTCAAAGAACTATTCAGTGGACGGATAATTGGAATACCACCACCTACAGACGCCTCAAACAAATAATTCAGCTTATGCTCCTTTGCAATTGCAAGAAGCTCTGCCCCATGTTTTGCCACCAATTCCTTATTGGATGTACACACACTCTTACCTGCCAAAAGCGCTTGCTTGGTAAAGGTATATGCCGGTTCTACTCCTCCCATAACCTCTACAACAATATCCACTTCCGGATCCTTTAAAATAATATCATAGTCGTGTACTAAAATCTTCTGAACCGGGTCACCCTCAAACTCACGCAGATCCAATACATATTTGATGTTAATATCCTTTCCAGCTCTCTTATTGATGCTGTCGTGATTCGTATTGATTACTTCCACTACTCCAGATCCTACTGTACCATAGCCTAAAACTGCAATATTGACCATAACTGCCTCCTTATCACCTTGTATATTTATTGATTCTCTTCGATTAGCTGATCAACCAACTGTCTGGCATTTTCAGATAATACTTTATCCACATTAATTGCAATTACAATATCATTACCAATATGAAGTACCCACTCCATAAATGCTGTCTCATCATTCGATGCTACCGACGGCATTGGATTAATGCAATCTTTTGACACTTCTTCAATCTCTTCTACTGCATCCACCTCATATGCCAAAAGCGTTCCATTACTATTGGTAACAAGCAAACTTTTACCCGGATTGTCAATCCTTGGATTCATTCCAAACCGCTCACGTAAGCTATACACCGGAATTACAGTTCCTCTCAGATTAATAATACCATTAATCCCTTCCGGGGCATTCGGAACCGGAATAATATGATAATCCTGTTCAATTCCATTCACCCGCATTAAATGCATGCCATATTTTTGATCTGCCAATTGAAATATAACAAACTTCTGTTCTTCCATAAACATTACTCCTTATTCAGATTGATCCATTTCAAATATGCATTCATAAATGGTTCCACATTTCCATCCAATACACCATTCACATTACTAACTTCCATGCCTGTTCGATGATCTTTCACCATCGTATATGGTTGCATCACATAGGAACGAATCTGCGAACCAAATCCATTCTCTGAGATGTCCCCGCGAATATCATCCAGCCTTTCCTGATTCTCTTGTTGTTTCAGCACATACAACTTAGACGCCAGCATCTTCATTGCCTTATCCTTATTCTGATGCTGTGAACGCTGATTCTGACACTGTACCACAATTCCCGTTGGTAAATGTGTGATACGGATTGCCGAAGACGTCTTATTGATATGCTGTCCACCCGCACCACTCGCACGGTAAGTATCAATTCTCAGATCTTCATCTTTAATATCTACTGACACATCCTCCTCAATATCCGGCATTACATCGCAGGACGAAAAAGAAGTCTGACGTTTGCCAGCCGCATTAAATGGAGAAATACGTACCAGACGATGCACACCCTTCTCTGACTTGAGATAACCGTATGCATTCTCTCCATTGATCTGGATAGTTACAGACTTAACGCCTGCCTCTTCTCCCTCGAGATAATCCAATATTTCCGTAGAGAAGCCTCGTTTCTCTGCCCATCTGGTATACATACGCATCAGCATACCTGTCCAGTCGCAACTCTCAGTTCCACCTGCACCTGCATGCAGGGTAACAATTGCATTATCTTTATCAAATTCACCAGACAAGAGTGTCTGAATCCTCAATGCTTCAAAATCTTCTTTGAACTGATTCAACGTCTCTTCAATCTCCGTCAGCAGCGAGATATCCTCTTCTTCCTCTGCCATCTCAATTAAAGTTTCCACCTCATCATATTCTTCTTCTACCCTGTTATAGGCCTCTAATATATCCTTAAGGCCTTTCACGGTCTTCATGACTTCATTGGAATGTTCTACATCATTCCAGAAGTCCGGAGCTTCCATATCTGCTTCTAACTCTGCCACCTTATCCTGTTTGATAGGGATGTCAAAGTGAATCCCTCACTTCCTGTAATGGAGTCTCATACTGAGCAAGTTCAAACTTATAGTTCTCTGTCTCTATCACAGAATCACCTCTTTCCATATTGAAAATGTATTCTATCACCGGTTACGCATTCTTACCGCAACATTGTTTGTACTTCAATCCTGAACCGCATGGACACGGATCATTTCTTCCAATCTTAGCGCTCTTACGTTTCACCGGTTCCTTCACACTAGAGTCATCTTTGTTCGTACCCGTTACCTTGGCTACTTCTTCGCGCTCTACCTTCTGCTCTACTCGGATATGTAATAATGCTTTCACAGTCTCCTGACGGATACCTGCTGTCATCTCGTTAAACATATCGAATCCAACAAACTTATATTCTACCAACGGATCTCTCTGACCTAACGCACGAAGTCCGATTCCCTGACGCATCTGTTCCATGTCATCAATGTGATCCATCCATTTGCGGTCAATGACCTTCAATAAGATGACACGCTCTGCCTCACGAATCATCTCTGGCTCCGGGAACTCTGTCTCTTTCTCTTCATACAGCTTATTCACCGTCTCCTTCACTCTCTGAACGAGATCCTTTTTGCTCATATGTTTCAGATCTTCCTCAGAAAGCACAATCTTCTCCATTGGAAAAATATCAAGCAATTCCTGATTCAGAGACTTCATATCCCACTCAGAAGGATATGCATCCTCATTGATATTACGGTTAATGATCTCCTCTGCATCTTCATTGATCATATTGTAGATCACATCACGCATATTTTCTCCGTCCAACACACGACGACGTTCTTTGTAGATAACTTCTCTTTGTTCATTCATTACCTGGTCGTAATCCAACAGATTCTTACGAATGCCAAAGTTGTTGTTCTCAATCTTCTTCTGTGCTTTCTCAATGAACTTGGTGATCGTCTTATGACGGATTTCTTCACCTTCCGGAATATTCAATGCTTCATACATTGCCATAACACGTTCTGAGCCAAACAAGCGCATCAGATCATCTTCCAATGAAAGATAGAACTTAGACTGACCCGGATCACCTTGACGTCCGGCACGTCCACGCAACTGGTTATCAATACGTCTGGACTCATGTCTTTCTGTACCGATAATACGAAGACCACCTAATTCCTTCACCCCTTCACCAAGCTTGATATCCGTACCACGACCAGCCATGTTCGTTGCAATCGTAACCGCATTCATCTGTCCTGCCTGTGCAACGATCTCCGCCTCTAACTCATGGAACTTCGCATTCAATACTTTATGAGGAATATGTCTCTTAGTCAGCAGTCTGCTTACCTCTTCAGAAGAATCAATCGTGATCGTACCAACCAATACCGGCTGACCTTTTCTATAACACTCATTGATATCCTCAATGATTGCATTCAGCTTTTCCTTCTTTGTACAATATACCGAATCATCTTCATCAATTCTCGCTATCGGCAGGTTCGTTGGCACCTCTACAACGTCCATTCCATAGATCTCGCGGAACTCTTCTTCCTCTGTAAGTGCAGTACCGGTCATACCTGCTTTCTTATCATATTTATTGAAGAAATTCTGGAATGTAATCGTAGCCAATGTCTTACTTTCCCTACGTACCTTTACATTCTCTTTTGCCTCAATCGCCTGATGCAGACCGTCCGAAAAACGTCTGCCCGGCATAACACGTCCGGTAAACTCATCCACGATCAATACTTCATTGTCTTTCACAATATAGTCCTTATCCTTGAACATGAGATTGTGCGCGCGAAGAGCTAAGATAATATTATGCTGAATCTCTAAGTTATCAGAATCTGCCAGATTATCAATATGGAAGAAGTTCTCCACTTCCTTCACACCCTGAGCCGTCAGCATAACCTGTTTGTCCTTCTCATTCACCAGGAAATCTCCGTCTTCTTCAATATCCACACCCATAATGGCATCCATCTTAGAAAGCTCACCATCTCCCTGACCACGTTTCATACGACGTGCTAACAAGTCACACATTCTGTAAAGTTCTGTCGACTTGCCACTCTGACCGGAAATGATAAGAGGCGTTCTGGCCTCATCGATCAATACCGAGTCAACCTCATCCACAATCGCATAATGCAGATCTCTCTGTACAAGCTGTTCCTTATAAATAACCATGTTGTCTCGCAGGTAATCGAATCCTAATTCATTATTGGTTACATAAGTAATGTCACAATTATATGCATCACGGCGTTCTTCATTGGAACTACTGTTCAAAATAACTCCAACCTTCAAGCCTAAGAACTCATGAATCTGTCCCATCCACTCAGCATCACGCTTTGCCAAGTAGTCATTAACCGTTACAATATGAACACCTTTCCCCTCTAAAGCATTCAAATATGCAGGAAGCGTAGACACTAAGGTTTTACCTTCACCGGTACGCATCTCCGGAATTCTTCCCTGATGCAACAAAATACCACCCATAATCTGTACTGGATAGTGCTTCATGCCAAGTGTTCGAACGGCAGCTTCCCTCACAACTGCGAACGCTTCAACCAATAGATCATCTAATGTCTCACCCTCTGTCAGACGTTTTTTAAATTCCTCCGTCTTGCCGCACAATTCTTCATCGCTTAGCATCTGCATGGATTCATCTAATGCCAAAACTTTATCTACCAGTGGCTGAATTCGTTTGATCTCTTTTTCACTATGTGTTCCAAACACTTTCTCGAAAATACTCATTTTTCCACTCCTATTTCTACTTGAAATATAATCATACGGATATCATTCTAACATTGTTCCCTTCAAAAGTAAAGAAAAAGCAGGGATTCTGCAATCTTACATTTTCTGCTTGACACGCAATATTATATGTCGTATAGTATTAGACAAGAAGCAATATTGTTTATTATATCATGAGCATCGCTCATGATCACATTCAAACAAGATAAGGAGGTCATGCTTATGACATTTCAGATCGCAGCACCACTGCTAGACGCCTGCGTTCTTGCCATCTTAGAAAAAGAAGATGCCTATGGCTATACTTTGACCGCACAGGTAAAGGAGATTGTTGACATTTCAGAGTCCACATTATATCCCGTGCTACGACGACTTCAAAAAGACAACTGTCTGACCACATACGATCAGCCTTTTCAGGGCAGGAACCGGAGGTATTATCAATTAACCGATACCGGCAAAGCAAAATTATCATTTTACAAAAAAGAATGGGAGTCTTACAAGAACAAAATTGACACTCTGTTAGGAGGGATAAGCTATGAATAAGACCGAATTTATCAAACAATTAGAGAAGCGTTTGAGACGGCTTCCAAAAGAGGACCGCGAAGATGCCATTCGTTACTACGAAGAATATTTTGAGGAAATGGGAGCTGATAATTCTACCGATGTCACAAGCACCTTAGGTACTCCGGACGAGATTGCCCGTGAGATCATTGCCACCTGCACGGAAAAACATATGGATGCCCAGAAAGAAAAAGGCGGGATCCGGAACAATACAACCGTGATCTGGATGATCATTTTAGGAATCTGTGCCTCCCCGGTTGCTGTTCCTCTTGTATTTGCAGCAATCATCTGCTTAGTAGCTTTATTGATCGTGGTATTCTGTCTGGTGCTTTCCATTGCCTGCGTCTCTCTCGCCTGTATTGCCTGCGGCTTTGCATTATTCTTTACAACCATTGCCGCACCAGGATTTGCCCAGAAGCTCATCTGTACCGGTTTAGGATTTCTGATACTTGGCATCGGATTATTCTTAGCCATCGCAACTATCGCATTCGCTAATATATGCACGCACGGAATTGCAGCCGCATTTAAACATTTATTCATAAGAAAGAAGGTATCCTAAATGAAACAGGTTATTAAAATTACAACTATTATATCACTTTGCTTTATCTTGATCGGAATCGGTCTTGCCGGAAGCGGATATATGCTCGGTGGCAGCATGGATTGGTCCTATCTTCCATCTTCTAACCGCTTCTTTACTGAAAAAAATGCCAAGCATAAGATTATCAAAGAGGACTTAGATGCCTTCACAAACATTGATCTTGCTTGTGACGCTTATGATATCGTGATCACACAGGGAGATTCCTATTCCCTGTCTTATCCGGAATACAACAATATCCATACAACTTATTCCATTGAAAATGATACTTTGAGGTTGGAAAGCAAAAGTGAACATACCATTAATTTTTCTCTTAGCGGAACTTCTTACTCTGATTATGCCTTAGTCCTTACCGTTCCTTCTAAGCAGGCACTGAATGAGATCACACTAAAAAGCTGCTCCGGTGATATAGAGCTTTCCCATCTGAATTTTGATCATATTAATGGAACTGCCAACTATGGTGATATTATCTTATCTCATCTGTCCGGCAATGCATTGGAATTGACCGCCGATGACGGCGATGTTACTATCTCGAACACCGAATTAACATCCGGCAATTTTGTTCTAAATTATGGTGACTTTGATATCTCTTCTACAAGTGTATCTGATTTCACGCTAGCAAATGATTCCGGTGATTTCTCTGCCGAGAAGTTCACCTCTGACAACGCAAATCTTAACCTGCATTACGGAGATGCAGACATCGAAGACTCCACCATCATGAATCTGACTGCAACCCTGGATTCCGGCGATTGTGACCTGGAACTGAAGGGACGCAAATCTGACTATAACCTTGATCTTACCTCCGACACAGACGATGTTGAAGTTAATGACGAGGATGCTTCCGGTCATTACAATTATACCAGCGATACACCAAATACCATTCAGGTGTCCACACATTATGGAAGTATCTCATTAGACTTCACGCATTAAATTTATTACCCTTGCACAGCGTAAGTGACGGTGGACGCACGAAATGTTAGGTTGTGAATCGGTTGCAAGAATATAACATATCATCGCAGGCACGCTCTCGCTACTCATC
>USBM01000099.1 GCA_900552885.1 uncultured Clostridium sp.
CAATATTAAAGTATTGTTTGACATATTTTTTCACATCTGCTTTGACAACCTCAAACCGTCGGGAATGATATATCTTAAGCAATGCATCTTTTTTCTTATTCCATTGCTTTCCCGTCAGAAAAATTCTACGGATTCTTTGTTGTCCCTGCTGTATTCGTTTCCGGATTCTCTGTCGAAGTGATACCTTTTTATCCGGTTGTACAGTCTGGTTCTCCTCTTCGATATGTGAATCACCTGTATGCTGTATCGTTTTCTCTTGTGAAGCCTGCACCGAACTATGTGATTCCGTACTCTGCTCCATATTTTCCGTAGGTTCCATCCCTGATATATCGTTGTTGCACTCTGACACAGAGAAACTCTCTTCCTCTTTTTCTTCATCTGTGAACAATTTTCTACCTATCCATGATATCTTTGCCCCGGTATTCGTCATAATAACTCCGCCTAACAAACGAATTGTATATCGAAACTGCTCATTATGATAAGACACCAGAATCTTCAACCCGATCGGCAGATATCGTATTCTGACACTTCCATCAAACCGTTCATGATAATCCCCATCAAATTCATAGCGGATCGGAAATATACATACAATTCCGATATATACCAAAATCACCAATACTATGATTCCGATCACGCATCCAATTCCTTTTAATATGGATAGTATCATACTCTCTCCTCAAAATAATCCCGGACTGATATGGTTCCTTCATTCCAACCAATATCCTGAATAATCTGTTCTACCAATTCATAAGCATCTTCTCTGCTTGCAGCAATGCCTACAACAATCATCTTCTCCTGACTGCAACGGTAAAGTGGCTGCAGCAATTCCGGATACCAATAAATCTCAAGAATCCCCTCCGGACCAATTGGCAATGTGATCAAGAACAAATTCAGTTTCGGCGACAGCTTCTGAATCTTTTTTCTGATCTTTTCTATTTTCTTCTCAGAGTATCCATTCTGATACATCTTCTCATGAAATAGGATATCCACTTTGCCACCGCCTTAAACCATTACTCTTCTTCCATCATCTCTGTCAGTATCTTGCCAACTGCCATCAATTCGCTTGCGTTGCCACAATGATTCAAACTATACTCAATATATTCTTTGATCTCCTGTTGCGAGTTAAACAGCACCGGCATATTAGAGAACAATGCTGCCATAACCGCACGATTGACCTCTTTGGTATGTTCCTTGAAATATGTGGTAAGCAGTTCTACCAATTCGTCCCGTTTCTGTGCAATATATGTATTGTCAGCCGGTCTTGTCTCCTGTTTTTCCTCATCTAACTCAATAAATAAACTATTCGACTGTAATTTAGAGATCAATGCCAGGCGGTTGAATATCTTCTCCGCCATGATCCACGAAATCGTATCCTGATGCTCTGTCATGACATCCGGCAAAATACTCTCAAATTGTAAAACATCCTCACCGATCATCTCCTGTAACCCTTCAATCTGTGCAAATCCATCATCTACACCGGAAGGTATTTCTCCAGAAGAAACAAACGCATCATGCAATCCGGATAACATTGACAAACATACCTTAACTCCATTCTCATCACTACTCTCATATGGCATTGCCAATAATGCTGCATAAAATGCATTAATAATCTCCATTGCCAGCAAATGATTACTCACAATCTGTGACAAATGATCCGTTGTGAATGCAAACTGTTCCATGATTGCCCGATAATTTTCTAAATCTAATGTCTTAAGATCCGTATGCTCCAACAGTCCGATCACTTTATATATCTCCGGATAATCTTCCCCATATCCCTGCGGAACTTCTAATAAAGCCGTTGATTTCAACATTGATACAAAGTCATCCACCGATGAGGTGTCCGATCCCTGATAGATATTAAGTGTCTCTGTCAGATATTCAAAGAAACGGTTCTTCGTCATCCGGATCGGAAGCTGTCCGGTCACTAACTGAATCTTACTGTTCACAACCATCTTATCATTATCCCGGAACAGATACTGGAAAACTTTCGCTGCTAATTCACTCTCTTCCACCGGATATTCTTCTCCTGTAATACCATATTCAACCCGGTTCAGAATATATTCATAGATCTGCAATGCGTCGGTATATGCCGTCAACACTTTCATCTTCTGTGTCATATTCTCACGCATAACATGAATCTGCTTCACGCTATCCTCATAGTCCTCTTTGAGATCCTTAGCTAATAATGTCTGGAACAACAGGGTATGGATCTGATCCATCGTCTCTAACAGATAAGTATCCCCTGCAATACAGCCACCCTCATCTTCCACTTCTTTCATGGTATAGTAATTCAGCACAAGCCGTAACAGACTATATTCATACGATGCATTCATATATGCATTCCCGTATGCCGGAATATTCATCTCCAAATCTCTGTGCTTTGTAATTTCTTTCATTACTTTGCGATCTTCACTCTTCATTCATTCAACATCCTCTTCTATTCTTTTTGCGTTTCTATTTTTGATCATTTCTTATGTTCATGTGTGAACAAATGATTCTGGCAATACTCATAATTACCCTTACATCTTGAACAATACCGAAACTCCAGATTCGGATTATCCAATTCTGTCTGTCCACAGATAGCACATTTGTGTCTTGTCAAAGTCTGCGTCTGTCGCACCTGTTGCTTGTACGTGCGCTTTCTCTTCTTCTGCGATCTTGTCATCTTCGTCTTTCCCTTCATCAGGAAATAAAATACAATAAAGTTAAACACAGACATAATTACCGTTACCATACCCGTATAATAATGTGCCATACCATACCGGAGAACCTCTACGATCAGATAAGCAATATCTAAATACCCTAACCATTTTACCTTAATCGGTATGATAAAGTACAAAAGCACCTGATAATCCGGAAACATAAATGCATAGGCTAAAAACATACTCATACATAAATAATAAGTAGATGCACCATAGTATCCTGCCTGATAATAGGCATTTAGCAGATCACCTTGTCCTAACAGTTTCATGATAAGATACGTTCCCATCATACCAAGATCCGTAAATATAATACCGGATACCATATATAACGTATACCGGAAGTCACCCCATGCATTCTCTAATGTCCGGCCGATCGAATAATAAAACATTAACATAATAATTACAAGAATGCTTGCCGACTGTGGCGGGATCACTACCCATGTTACCAACCGATAGACCTGTCCATGAAGGATCTTGTCCGGATTCATCGCAAGTAATTGCAATCCCTCCGGCATAAATATCTCAATCAAATATCCAAGAATAAAGCCACCAATTAAGATCAGTGTCAGATTAGGAATTGCGAATTTACCAAATTTACGTTCTAACTTTGTCAAAAAATCCATATTTTCATCA
Source organism: uncultured Clostridium sp. (assembly GCA_900552885.1). Lineage (GTDB taxonomy): Bacteria > Bacillota > Clostridia > Lachnospirales > Lachnospiraceae > CAG-590. The sequence goes on from USBM01000099.1 coordinate 3,336, forward strand.
TCCTTATTTTTATTTTGCAGGTGCGTATAATACGCACCTGATTTTTTCGCCGTTTAACTTTCCTCCGATTGTTCTCTCGGCTGGATAACCGGACGTTTGAGCACCAATCCTTCCGGTAATTCCACTTCTAATAAAGTAGGATTCCATCTGGCTAATGCGTCAAATCCAACATCTAACCGTTCCAATACCTGACCAATCGTATCTCCCTCATTCACCACATAGATCTTATCCGGCTGTGCCGGCATCGTTGGAATACAGATCTCATCTCCTATTTGCAGATTATATACATTCACATAAGGATTTAAACGCATAATATCAAACAATCTCACATCATATTGTCTGGCTAGTTTGTATAACGTGTCTCCTTCTTTAATTACATGTACATATCCCTTACAGCCACTTGCCGGACGTTTCTTTTGAACATCCTCTATCATAGAATCATCCATAATGCATTCCATCCAAATTTGCTTTCTCTATACTATATTCTGACCGGTTCAAAATGTTGCATCATTACTCAGCCGCACTCTGTGGCGTGATCTTTATCTCATAGCTGTCACCATTAAACTGATCTGCATAATATTCTGAATACTTCAATGTATACGCATCCTTATCTGCAACTGTAAACAGAATTGATCGGGTCACACTTTCCCCTTTCTTCAGGGTAAATACATTCTCCATATAATCATCCTGATTGAGATCTGCCTTGCCATAACCGGTAATGACATCCTTACTCTTATTTCCATCATAATCTAACACAAAATCTGTAATACTCATTGGAATATCTTTTTCGTAAGTATTCTTGATGGTAAGTGTAACAACTAGGTAAGTTTTTCCCTCATCTGCCTGATATAATCCATCTTCAAATTGGAATGTATTATTCTTTGTTACCGAATCTACCGTCATATCAAAAAATGCTGTCTGTACCTTTTCCCCCTGTTTTCCCTTGATGGTTCCTCCATAGCTTCTTCCGTCCTCTGCCTTCAGTGAACCGTTTTCATCCGGCTTTTGCTTACATCCGGTAGTCATACCACACACAAAGCAAAGTGCCAGACAGATGCTTACAGCTTTTATATGTCTCAATTGTATCATAATCTTATAATCTCCATTCACTTAACAGTCTCTTAAATACTGTATCATTCCAGGTCCTAATTCGCTTGTCGGACGTGCTATAAAGCCGTGTTTCTCATAAAACGGCTCTCTTCCTTTTGCGCACATCAGACAAAGCATCATCTGCGAACCCTCTTCACGAAGACTTTCCACATATTCGATCAACGCACCAAGTACTTTAGATCCTACCTGTTTGTGCTGATATTCCGGACGTACGATCAAATCCTGCACATAGCATATCACCGCACCATCTCCTACAATTCTGCCCATTCCAACTAAATGGTTATCCTCATATGCACCTACTACGATCAGGCTGTGTTCCAGTGCCAGACCTGCCTGGGTTCTTGTTAATTCTCTCCAATGCACAGCAGAACGGATGTCCAAATACTGCTCCACTGTAATCTCATTTATCTTAATTGTAATCATTTTATAATCTGACTGGTACATCTTTTGATTGCAAATATTGTTTCAGATCTGTAATCTCTAACTCTTTATAATGAAATAAAGATGCTGCCAAAGCTGCATCAGCTTTCCCCTTTGTTAATGCGTCATAAAAATGTTCCTTATTGCCTGCTCCACCTGAAGCAATGACCGGAATAGACACAGCTTCGCTTATTGTCCTGGTAAGCTCAATATCATATCCTGCCTTGGTACCATCGCAATCCATACTGGTAAGCAATATCTCGCCAGCACCTGACTTTTCTGCCCGGATTGCCCACTCCACAGCATCAAGTCCAACATCAATTCTTCCGCCATTCTTATATACATTCCATCCTTCACTATCTTTCCGGCGTTTGGCATCAATAGCCACAACCACACATTGGCTTCCAAACTTGTCGGCTGCCTCACTGATCAGATTCGGATTATTAATCGCAGACGAGTTAATTGAAATCTTATCCGCTCCCTCGCGCAAAATAGCTTTGAAATCATCTACCGTACGGATTCCTCCGCCAACTGTAAACGGAATAAATACTGTCTCCGCAACGCGACGCACCATATCAATAACAATATTTCTTGCATCTGATGATGCAGTAATATCCAAAAATACTAATTCGTCTGCACCGGCTCTATCATACGCTTTGGCGACTTCAACCGGATCTCCTGCATCCCGCAGATTCACAAAATTAATTCCTTTTACTACACGTCCGCCCGTAACATCCATGCATGGGATAATTCGCTTTGTATGCATAACTATGCTTCCTCCTTTGCCGGTGATGGTACCTGAATAAAGTTCTTAAGGATAGACAATCCAACCGTACTGCTTTTCTCCGGATGGAACTGACATGCAAATACATTCTCTTTCTCTACGCTTGCATGAATCAACGTAGAATAATAAGTAGTGGCTGCCACTTCTTCTTCATGCTTCGCTTTCAGATAATAGGAATGTACAAAATACACATATGGATTCTCTTCTAATCCTTGAAACAATGTTGCACCGGGACGAACGTCCAGGGAATTCCAGCCCATATGAGGAATCTTCAATCCCGGATGATCCGGAATCCGGTTAATGGTCCCTTCTAACAGACCAAGTCCTGTAACTCCCGGTGTTTCATCACTACTCTCATATAACAACTGCAATCCTAAACAGATACCCAGAAACGGGATTTTCTTATCAACCACATCATATATAACACGATCCAGCCCATATTCCTTCAGCTTGCCCATGGCATCTCCAAAACTACCAACGCCAGGTAATACTACTCTCTCACTTGCAAGAATTTCATCCTTATCTCTTGTTATTCTTGCATCCTGTCCTAAATAAGCAAACGCCTTCTCTACACTTTTTATGTTGCCTGCATCATAATCAATAATTGCTATCATCTTACCACTTCCTGTTCTGTCACATATTGGTCAATTGCCTGCACATACTCATAGCTTTCCATCTGATTCATTGCAACTGCCTGCTCCACGGTAATACCATAATTATCCTGCAATGCACTCTGAATCTGAGCAAAAGAATAGTCTAAATCTGACACGATGCCTAGTTGTTGTGCTTCCTCATAATATTCATAATATTTATCAACGCCACGAAGCAAGGAGTCCAATGCTTTCTTCTGACGACCCAGTTCTAAGTTGTTCTGATACGACTCATACAAACGTTCCACATACATAACCGTATAGATGCGATCTTTCAATTCCTGGTCTTTTTCCTTTACTTCCACACCTTTGATCTCATCATATGCACTGTGGTATTTCTGATTTTCAAAATATTTTGTAGCTTTCTCAATAGCTACTGTATAATTAAAATTATTGGTTGCTAAACAGAACATAAATGTACCACCTAAGAACAAAGTAAAAATAAAAATAACAGCCGGCCGATTCAATGCTTTCTCCGGTTCTGCATTCTTCTCTTCTTCCTGCTTACGTTCCGCTTTCTTCACTGCACGAATCTTTTTCTTTTCTTCCTGCGACTTCTTCTTCTCGCCAGCCCTGGATTCTTTCTCTGCCTTCGCAGCTGCCTTTTTCTCTTCTTTTTCTTTCTTTGCTGCTGCTTTCTTTGCCTTCTTTTCTGCCTTTGCAACCTCAATTGCTTCCAGTTCTTCCTGGCTTAACTCATCATCTTCATCCGGTTCTCCAAACAGAATTGTCATGAATGACTTCTTCTTTTTTTCTTTCTTCTCCGGTAATTCTTCTATATCATCCAACAATGTAGCCCTATCATTCTCGGAATCCGTTGACTGTTCAGGCATTTCTGTGGATGTCTTCTCCACATTCTGCATCGGCGATACTTTTTCGGAACCATTCTCTTCTATATCAAGCAGTGAAAACAAATCATCCAAATCATCCTCATCAGTTATCTGTCCCTCCGACTCCGGCAAAGTTTCTGCAGAAACTACAGACTCTTCCGGCATAGGTTCTGATGGTAATTCTGATATAACCTCTTCTACCGGCTTCTCAGTCGTATCTAATTCAACAATCGGACTCTGATCTGCCTGATCTAATTCCTCTTCGTTCAATAATCCATCTAAGAATTGATCTGCATTAAACACTTCTGTATCTGGTTGCGAATCCTCCTTAGAAGATGTATCGATGTCCGGTATTACCTGCCCTGCATTCGGCTCAGATTCTGTTTCCCCAGTCTCTGTTCTCGCATCTGCTTCCTGCTCCGGCTTCTGTTCCGCCTTTTCTTCCTTCTTATCTTCATCAAAGTAATCTGCAATCTCAAGATCACCATCAAATTCTTTTAATAATGCATCCAGATCCTGATCATCCTGCACTTCATCCAATTTCGTTACATCTACATCATCAAAATCTATGTCCGAAAAATCAAGATCTCCAATATCCAGATCTGCCAGATCATCCAAATTATCCAACTCATCCATCTGTTTTT
>USBM01000100.1 GCA_900552885.1 uncultured Clostridium sp.
TTAAGAGTAACTGTAAATCGGAAGTCAGAATTAAAATATACTGTTATATTGCGGCATGTGGTCTTTTGTGGAGCAATTGGTGTGAATATAAAAGGAGTCTGGGTGTTGAATTTGGAGAGTATTCTTTAAGGCAATACCGTTATGCTAAAGAGTATTATAGGATTGTGAGAGGGGAGTTAGAAGATGCATAAGGTAAAAAGGGCAATCATTATGGCGGCTGGTATTGGAAAGAGGATGCGCCCCATTACATACCATACACCGAAACCTTTAATAAAAGTAAATGGAGTCAGAATGATAGATACTGTTATTCAGGGACTTCAGGCAAATGGAATTAATGAAATATATGTTGTTGTGGGATATCTGAAAGAACAATTTGCCGTACTCGAACGGGAATATGGTGTGACGATTATAGAGAATCCCTATTATGACACTTGTAATAACATATCATCTCTTTATGTTGCCAGAGATTATTTGGAGGATGTCATTATTCTTGATGGAGATCAGATTATATATAACGACCAGATTCTTTCAAGTGATTTTGAAAAGTCAGGGTATAATGCGATTTGGACCGATAATGAAACGGATGAATGGTTAATGCAGGTAGTAGATGGTCGGGTTGTTTCCTGTAGCAGGAATGGGGGAAAACAAGGCTGGCAGTTATACTCAGTATCCAGATGGTCAGCAGAGGATGGAAAAAAGTTAAAGAAACATTTGGAACAGGAATTTGATATTAAGAAAAATAGAGATATTTACTGGGATGATGTAGCTATGTTCTTGCACTTTAATGATTATGATTTGGGTATACGGGAGATGCATCAGGGAGATATCATAGAGATTGATAATTATGAAGAACTTATAGCTGTTGATAAGACGTATGGGGAGGATGAAAAAAATGAAGAATAATAAGAGTAGAATTGATTGGATGATAACGATTGTTCCATTTGCTTTAATTATGGGACTTGCAGCAGTGTTGTTTGCATTTCCTGAACAATCTAATGACATCATAGGACAGGTCCGGTTTTTTTTTGGAGATACCTTGGGGTTGTATTATTTGGTGATTGGTCTGGGGGTTTTAATTGTTTCTGTATTTTTGGCATTTTCAAAATATGGAAATATAGTGTTAGGAGAAAAGGATGAGAAACCTAAATATTCCTTTTTTGTATGGGGGAGTATGATGTTTACATGTGGTCTTGCTGCTGACATTTTGTTTTATTCATTTTCTGAATGGGTTATGTATGCAAACAATCCACATATGAAAGAACTTGGTTCTGTTACTGAATGGGCTGGCGTATTTCCTCTTTTTCACTGGAGCTTCATTCCATGGGCGTTCTATCTGGTCCTTGCGGTGGCATTTGGTTTTATGCTCCATGTAAAAAAGAGAAATAGACAACGATATTCAGAAGCGTGCAGACCGGTTATTGGTAAACACGCAGATGGAATTTGGGGACGGGTGATTGATCTGTTTGCATTGTTTGCATTATTGGCAGGAACGGCAACGACATTTAGTGTAGCAACGCCTTTATTAGCGGAAATTGTAATTGGCTTATTTGGTATTGAAATCAGTCGAACAGTCGTAACTATTGTTATCCTTGTGTTAACCTGTTGTGTATATACGTATGCAGTGCTGCATGGATTTAAAGGTATTTCGTTTTTAGCAAAACTTTGTATCTATCTCTTTTTTGGACTCTTGATTTTTGTTCTTCTAGTGGGTGGACAGGGACGATTCATTCTTGAAAACGGATTCCAGAGTTTAGGGAAGATGATACAGCATTTTATCGAATTGAGTACATTTACAGATCCAGGGCGAACCAGTAACTTTGCGCAGGATTGGACAATTTATTATTGGGCGTACTGGATGGTATGGTGTATTGCGGCACCGTTTTTCATTGGTAATATTTCCAGAGGAAGAACGATTAAACAGACGATTCTTGGGGGATATGTATTTGGAGTTGGATCTACAATAGTAAGCTTTGTAGTACTGGGAAATTACAGCCTCGGACTTCAGATTAAGGGAAAGGCAGATTTTATTACACAATATGCGGCGGATGGAGATGCGTACGCATTGATTCTAAATATTATCAAAACAATGCCGTGTGCGACACTTATATTAATATTGGTATTGGTATGTATGATTGCATTTTATGCGACATCATTTGATTCCATAGCGTATACAGCAGCCTGCTATAGCTATAAACATTTAGAAGATGGGGAACAGCCTAATAAGCTGGTTGAATTATTGTGGTGTATCTTGTTAATTATTCTACCGATTGCTCTGGTTTTCTCAGACAGTTCCATGAGCAATATACAGAGTGTAAGTATTATATCTGCATTCCCAATTGGTATTATTATGATTATAATGATATGGAGCTTTTTCAAGGATGCAAGGCGGTATATAGATAATAGTAAGTAGATTGATTGGGTGAGTGAATAAATGGTATAAGAAGAGATGATATTGACTAATTATTTATCAGAATAGGAAATAGTGGACATTTTTCGTGAAGGAACAATTGATTCTTAAGATACAAAAGAGAGAAGAATTACGAGGATAAGGCGAAAGGCGGTATATTATGTGCGGAATAGTAGGATTTGTAGGTAATAAACAAGCAGCTCCCATTTTATTAGATGGGTTGTCAAAGTTAGAGTATCGTGGTTATGATTCGGCTGGCTTAGCGGTTCGTAATGGTGAGGATGAAGTAACAGTTGTGAAAGCAGAAGGCAAACTATTTGCCTTAGCGGAGAAGACAGATGATGGTAAAGCAGTTGCAGGCTGCTGTGGGATTGGACATACCCGATGGGCAACACACGGGGAACCATCCGAGATCAATGCACATCCGCACCGTAGTGATGATGGTAATGTAACGGCAGTACATAATGGTATTATTGAGAACTACCAGGAGTTAAAAGTAAAGTTAGAGAAGAAGGGATACTCTTTCTATTCCGCAACGGATACCGAAGTAGCGGTGAAGTTGATTGATTATTACTATAAGAAGTATGAGCATACCCCAATTGATGCACTGAATCATGCCATGGCAAGAATCCGTGGTTCGTATGCTCTGGCAATTTTGTTTAAGGATTATCCGGGAGAGATCTATGTTGCAAGAAAAGACAGCCCGATGATCTTGGCAGTAGCAGATGGAGAGACGTATCTGGCATCGGATGTACCGGCTATCTTGAAATATGCGCGTGATGTATATTACATTGGCAACCGGGAGATGGGAAGATTACGTGCCGGTGAGATCACATTTTATAATCAGGATGGAGATGAGATCGAAAAAGAATGTAAGCAGATTGAGTGGGATGCAGAGGCAGCAGAGAAAGCTGGTTATGAGCATTTTATGATGAAAGAGATTCATGAGCAGCCAAGAGCAATCCGGGATACGATGAATTCAGTAGTGAAGAATGGGAAGATTGACTTGTCGGGTATGGAACTATCAGAGGATGAGATCCGCAAGATTCGTCAGATCTATATTGTGGCATGTGGATCTGCATGGCATGTTGGAATGGTAGCTCAATATGTCATTGAAGACCTGACCCGGATTCCGGTACGTGTGGAGCTGGCATCTGAGTTCCGGTATCGAAGACCAATCTTAGATCCGGATGGATTAGTGATTATCATCAGCCAGTCAGGAGAGACGGCAGACAGCCTGGCGGCGTTAAGAGAAGCAAAAGCACAGGGTGTTAAGACATTAGGAATTGTCAATGTGGTTGGTTCGTCTATTGCAAGAGAAGCAGATAATGTGTTCTATACATTAGCAGGTCCGGAGATTGCAGTTGCAACGACCAAAGCATACAGTACACAGTTGATTGCAGCGTACATTTTAGCAATCGAATTTGCAAAGGTACGTGGTCAGATAGACGGGGAGAGCTACAGTAGTCTGTTGGAGGAGATGGCAACCTTGCCGGACAAGGTTGAATCCATACTGCAGGATACCGAGCGGATCCAATGGTTTGCGGCCAAGCAGGCAAATACCAGAGATATTTTCTTTGTAGGACGGGGAATTGATTATGCCATTTCCTTAGAGGGAAGCTTAAAGCTAAAGGAGATCAGCTACATTCATTCAGAGGCTTATGCTGCCGGTGAGTTAAAGCATGGTACGATCAGTCTGATTGAAGATGGCACTTTGGTGATCGGCATTTTGACACAGCAGGAATTATATGAGAAGTGTGTCAGCAATATGGTAGAGTGTAAGAGCCGGGGAGCGTACCTGATGGCGTTAACCAATCGGGGTAACTATAGCATGGAAGACACAGCGGAATTTGTCGTGTATGTACCTAAGACGGATGAGCATTTTGCGGCAAGCCTTGCGGTTGTTCCGTTGCAGTTATTGGCATATTATGTATCTGTTGCAAGGGGCTTGGATGTGGACAAACCACGGAATCTGGCCAAGAGTGTGACGGTAGAGTAGATAGATAAAAGGTAGTCAACTTATATTGGTTGGCTACCTTTTTCGGAAGTTGCAGGCAATTCGATTACAGATGACATGAATGCTGAATCCGATCAATCCGCCAATTGTATTACCAATCATATCATCCCACTCAAACAGTCCGATTCGAAATACAAGCTGTGATACTTCAATCGCACAACTAGACAGGAGACATATGAGGAGGCATTGCCACCATTTTAACTGCCAGAATACGGCTTTGAGTAGGAAGCCTAATGGGATATAGAGCAGATAATTTAATAAGATCTCTGATATATAATAGGATTCTCCGTAGTAAGCAAGGCGGTAAGACCAGAACGGAACAAGCTCATATTGCATATATGGATAGACTGGACGGAATAGAATGGTTTCGCATAGGATGATGCTGATATATGCGAGTAACAGAATGATCTTTAATGTCATTTTGATAGGCTTCAGGCGGTTGTTCTGATCTATAATATCCACAATTGTAGATAACATGACAAAACCGAGCATGCAGATAATAAGTTGTCCGGATATGGTGAATACTTGATCCATGTGCTGAAATTCTCCTTTAGTGACTGTTAGCGTTTGTAGTTGCAATAGGGTTAGTATAGCATAAGTGGGAGGGGAGGGCAAATGGGAGAATGGTGGCGAACGTTTGTTCTTGCCTGCTTGGCAAAGGTATGATACAATAGAATAGTCTTAAAAGACAAGGTGCTGCCATAACGGTAGGCGGCTGGCCCTTCTGAAAAGGAGGGATGTCATAAGAGCCCTCTGATTGGAAAGGGGGTGGTGTGATTATGATGATGGAGTACATAACATTAGCAGGATTCGTTCTTGCAGTTTTTGGAACCGGAGTTGCAGTTGGAAAGATTGTGGAGAAGATCGAACGATTAGACCGCAAGCGTGAAGACGAAGAACATATAAGCACAAGCAAAAACGACCGCCAATAGTCCCCAGAAAACTTTGCGATCGTTTTTGTAACGTTTGTAATTAGGGCTAGCCGTCTATCGGTAGCACCATTCTGTATAAGTATATTAACATTTTATGCAGAAATATTCAAGATGAAAAATATATATTGAAGATTGATGTCAGGTTTCAATGGACATTGTTACCTGAGATTGCAAAACTAAGAATGTATGTCTGATATAAGAATTAATGTATTATGATACAGGGGTATATTTTATTGGGTTACATGCATATAATATAAAAAGCCTTGGAAATGCCAGTTCCAAGGCCCTAAAGTTCGTTACGGAGAACTACACCGTTAGGCTAGTGCTGTCATTCATCTCCGCCTAGCCATTTGCATATGTAGTAGCCAGCTACAGATGCCAATACGGAGATAAGAAAAGTGATTATATAATCCAAATAGGTCACCTCCCTCCTGCTGGAAAGAGTCGACAGCAAATCCATGATAGCATAAAAATATATTTTGAGCAATTCATATTTTCAAGTTGATTTTAAGAGAAAAACGTGTTAGTATATGAATAGCTAAGAAAGGCAATTATATTTTCAAGTAAGCCAGAAAAATCTAGAGTGCCAGCTCTAGATTTTTTGCTATCCGCTGTCATCGACTGGCTTTTGGGACGATGTCACTGTGTAAAGACTACCTCAAAGATCGTTCCACCGGACGGGCTGGACTGAACGGTTATTCTGCCGTCATGTACGCGCACGATTTCACGAACCAGGGCCAGCCCAAGGCCTACTCCGCCAAGCTGGCGGCTTCTGGATTTATCTACGCGGAAGAATGGTTCAAATATGCGTTCATTTAATTCAGCCGGGATTCCGCTTCCGGTATCTTCTACGGACAGGCAGATGTTTTTTCCCTTCCGGTATGCGGTTACGGTAACCTGTCCGCCGAAATGGTTGTATTTGATTGCATTCTCAACAAGATTGTATACCATCCGGTAAATCAAAATGTCACTTCCGACCATAGTGGTATCGTTACAGTTCCCGATCAGTTTTATCTCCTTTTCCTGGGCAAGCGGTTCCAGATCCACCAGTACTTCATCGACGAGGGCGTCAACGGCAATGGTTTCATCCCTGCTTACTGTTTGAAGCTCACTCATATCGAGCAGTGTCTTGACCATTTTGCTGAGTCGGCCGTTTTGCTCCGTCACCATTTTCAGTGTCTGTAAGGTGTCGGCGTCATTGCCCGGATGCGGGGTGGAATGGTATAAATCGAGCTGTACCTGCATGACGGACAATGGGGTTCGAAGCTCGTGTGCTGCATTTGCCGTAAACTGTCTTTGGATTTCAAAAGCCTCTGCAAGACGTTCCAGCATCTTGTTATACGAAATACGAAGCTGGTCCAGTTCTTTTACTTTGTTTTCTTCAATTCGCGAATCGGCCAGATTCTGTGCCTGCACCTCCTCAATTTTTTCGGAGAACTCACGAATGGGCCGAAGTGCATGGCCACTGATAAAATAGGTAGCGACACCGCCAAGAAGGGCCAATAAAGCGGAAAGGATCAGGCTGTTTCTTTTGTAGTCTGCTTTATTGTTGTACACCTGAACAGAGAAATCTCTGGCAAATTCATCCCACTTGTCCTCCGGAATGCTGATATAGATTTGATCGGAACCGTCTGTGGCACTGTCTCCGCCCTGATCGCCGGCATCATCGCCCCTGGCATCTACGGTCTCCTGCAGGGAATCGATATAATAAATTCCGTTTTTATAGACAAGCAGGGTCAGACATCCACAGATGACCGCAATATACAGGGTAATGATACAGGTAAGTCTCCACTGCAGTGACATTTTTTTCATCAATCAGACTCCTCTCGTATTTTATATCCTTCTCCCACCTTATTCATAATTGCATCATATCCAAGCACTGCCTTAAGCTTTCTCCTTAGCGAAGACATATGCACCCGGATGGCTCCACTGAAGCTATCCACAGATGCATCCCAGACATGCTCCATCAATTCCTCCTGACTTACCGGTCTTCCCAGGTTAAGAAGCAAATATTCCAAAATTCCTTTTTCTTTTCTTGTCAGGGAAATCTTTGTTTCCTTTGCATATGCCTCACGTTTTATCGTGTCGAACATGATATCGCCGCTTTCCAGACATACATCCTTTTGTACAAATTTCCTTCTTGTCAGGCTTCTGATACGCGCCTCAAGTTCCTGCAGATGAAACGGCTTTTCCATATAATCATTCGCACCAGCATCCAACCCTTCGACTTTATCTGCAATCTGCCCTCTTGCCGATAATATAAGAACCTTTGTCTCCTCATTGCTCTGTCTGAGTTCTTTTAGGATTTCCATCCCATCCATGCCGGGCAGATTCAGATCCAGAACAATCAAATCATAATTTTCTGTCAGGATGTATTCCAATGCCTCTTCCCCATCATAACAGGTATCCACC
>USBM01000101.1 GCA_900552885.1 uncultured Clostridium sp.
GAATGAGTGCAGGTACGTGGAGCACGCCAGCACTCGGTGAGCGATAGAATCGCGAACCTTAGTACTGCTGCGTGCGATTCGTAGCGCGAGCGTGCCTGCACCATCATGACACCTTCAAAGCGCCGGCTTCGAAACATTCAGGCATGCGCCCACATCAGCCGGAGACTTACGCTGTAGAAGATCTTTCATTTCTTTAGGGAATTATAACACAGATGTATCATTCTTGAAAAGAGAACAAAAAGTAAGGGCAGATCTGCCGCCTAACCAACAAGTAGTCGATAACCTATCACACTCGTTCGCAACAATCTGCCCTGTATGAGGAGAAAAACAAGATAAAGAAAACACTCACATGTACTATAATTGCTTGAAACTCAACTTCAGTCTTGTCGATGCGTCATCCGGCAAGATCTGATGCTCCTTGAACTTGAAAAATTCATAGGAATTACATTCCATGAACTGTGCATTCGGCTGTACCTGGACTATCTGCTTTGCATCTTTCGTAGTGCACGCAGCAATTGCTTCTCCGGAATACAAATCAAAAACAATATAATTCTTATCTTCTTTCTTGCCAAATAATCCCATATACACACCTCGCTCTGATCAAGCAACCTGTCTTTGTGTTCTTTATGTGCATATTATACTATATGTTTTAGTAAATTTCAACAATTAAATTGAATTTTATCAATAATTTGTTAAAATCTATGCATATTAAACAACGTGCTTAGTGCATTATATCCATGTCTTATACAGTTATTTCCAAAAAACTACATTAATTGTATGTTATTCAACGTTTGCCTTCTTCCATTCTGTGCGTATTGCATAACACCATTATACAATCTGTCAGTCACTTCAGAAAAACAACCATATAATCCCGATATCGTAATGCACAATTATTGCGCTGACATTTCGAATTCGTCCGCTCCTGAATTGCAATTGTATGAAAAAATGATCGCCAAAGATCTTCATATTCTTCTCCCTGACTATGCATCCAGATTCTCTCCAATACATCCACTGCCAGTGGAGACAAATACCACTTCTTTCCTCTTTCATGAAACAATCCCATCCGATGTGTCTCATCTAATACGACGAAATGTTCTTCCGGGAAACGATCTGCAAAATGATTTGCCATCAAAGGTAAAACTTGATTCTTCGGCTTAATTCTGGCAATCAGAATTCCCTCTTCCGACTCCCCAAACCTCACGAATTCACGAAACAAGTGCGCCTCATTCGACACTGCACGACTTAATTCAAACAAACGGCACACCGTGTCATTGGTATGCATGGTTACAACCTTAGGACCATATGTAAATCCCATCTTCAAAAAATGATAGATCACGTCTATCTTCTCTTCTTCACAGGAAAGAGACGCCTTATACATCATATCATATGCCTCATGACCAATCTTACGGCTTACAGACCTTGCAACCTTAACTGCCTTATCTAAATCCGTCTGTACATACACATAATCTGTAAAAAATTCCATCATATAATTATCTTCCACACGTATCGACAACTGTCCATCCGGTATTCCCGCCGCCCACGCATCATAGATTGCCGTAAAAATTCCATCCGGTGTATCTTCACACAAATAAACAACCCGATTCACGATACATCCTCCATTCCCATATCCTGAAATAATGATAATTGCCGAAATGTGATATCATAATCCAATTCCCAATTCTTCTTATGATCCAGCTCTAAAATACGTCTCATAATGTAGTCCTCATCAATCTTGGTCTGATATAGCATCTTGCCACCGCAGGTAATAAAATAATGTGCCCGCTTCAAAACCACACCGATCCGCTTCAATCCATTAAATGTAATCTTCGCCGTCCGTCTTGCCATCACAATTCTTCTTGCAGACTTGACTCCAATTCCCGGCACACGTAATAACATTGCATAAGATGCCTGATTCACTTCTACCGGAAACAATTCCAAATGCCGCAATGCCCATTCGCACTTTGGATCTAAATATACGTTGAAATTCGGTCGATCTTCGGTCAATAATTCCCCGGCTTCAAACCCGTAAAATCGCATAAGCCAATCCGCCTGATACAAACGGTGCTCTCGCAGCAATGGCGGCTTTGTTCCAACTGCCGGCAGATCCGAATCATCATTCAATGCAATATATGCCGAGTAAAACACACGTCTAAGATCAAATTGCCGATATAACGCTTGTGCGACAGACAAAATCTGATAATCATTCTCCGATGTAGCCCCCACGATCATCTGTGTACTCTGTCCCGCCGGGACAAAGTTCTTTCGATTTTTAGGAGGAATCATCAATCCATTATTCTGTCGCTCCATTAAGGTATAATTATCTTCTCCCTTCAGTAAAAGATCCTGTCCTCCTTGCATACCGATCCGATGAATCCCGCTATATCCTTCTCCAATTCGATTCTGAATCTGTCTTATCGGTGTCAGGATTGTCTGCCTCGTCTTATTCGGTGCCAGTTCCCGAAGACCTTCTGCCGTAGGAAGTTCCAGATTCGTACTCATACGATCTGCCAGATATCCAACCATCTCGATCACACGGGAATCTGCCCCCGGAATCGACTTCACATGAATATATCCATTAAAATGATGCTCCTCGCGCAACATCTTAAGTGCAATATAGATCTCCTCCATTGTCCGGGTCGGATTGTTCCGAATACCAGAACTTAGAAATAATCCTTCAATATAATTACGGCGATAAAACTGCATCGTAAGTTCACATACTTCTTCCGGCGTAAAAGAGGTCCTAATCGTATCATTCGACTTCCTGTTCACGCAATACTTGCAATCATAGATACACTCATTCGTATAGAGGATCTTAAGCAGCGACACACATCTTCCATCTGACGAAAAACTATGGCAAATACCACAGGCCGCTGTATTGCCTGTCATTCCTTGCTTTCCCTTACGTTCTACTCCACTTGATGTACAGGCAACATCATACTTCGCACCGTCTGCAAGAATCGTCAACTTCTCTTCCAATGATAAATCTTCCATTATCGTCATAACACACACCTCTTATTCATATACATACCCCACGTACTCAAACATCAGTTCCGAACATTTGTTCTTTTATAAGATATCATATTTCTTCTTCTGTTTCAAGAAGAAATTCTTTCCAGAACAGCGAGATGTCTGCGACTCTTTTGCGCCACACAGAATTGTGAATCAATTATCTTCTTCTCCACAGATGCGCATCCTTCGCAGAGTGTTTTTTGCATTATAGGATAACTTTCCTATAATGCAAAAAGGATAATACAGCATTTCTACTACATTATCCTTTTCTGCTCACCCATTGCTAACACTCCGGGAATATCTTTTATCTTTTTATATTACTTATCAACCTTAACTGCTGATACATCTGAAATTTTAATTGTATGTGGTCCTATCTTTTCTCCACCTTCCGGTGTTCCTAATAATAACATAAATTCACCAGTTTCTGTTGAATTCTCCGTCCACTCAATCTCTTCTTCAAATGTATAAGATTCATTTGCTGTTAATGGAATATCTGAATAAAATCCCTTATACTCCTGTTCGGGATCACGTAACCCCATCTTATACACCCGATCAACACTTGAGGTTATAGTGTAAGTAACCTTATAAGTATGTCCCTTTACCAATGCAAGATTCTGCTGTGCATATTGAATATCCCAGTTGTTTTTTCCTGTGTCTCCTGTAATTGTAAACTCACCATCATTAAAAGTAGTTCCATCATTTACTACACTACGCATCTGATCTAACATGTTAACATTCTTCGGCATTTCTGACTCATCAATCTCTTCTAAATTGATATTATCTATACAGATTCTATGCTGTTCCTGAATCTGTTTACCACCAACTGCACCCATTGCAATATTGAATATAGCCGCTGTATCTGTATCATATGACATCTTAAACGGAACATTTACCGTTTGATACTCATTTGATACATCAATTTCATTCTGAACATACGGTGTCCAATCCTCTCCTCCATCCTTATTCTTATATACTAATCCATTTCTTTGAATCGCATAAGATACTTTACGATCGATCGAAGACTTAATATCAAATGTCAAACGATAGCATTTATCTTTTTCTAATGCAACCGCATTCTGCTTTAACTGGATATGGAAATCCTTCTCTCCGGTATCCTTAATCGTTATATCAAATGCATTATCCTCCGACTGGCTGTCTACTACATAGCTTACATTTCCCGGTGTATTGGCATATACCTCATATCCGGCAAGACCTGCATTGAAGGATCCATTCTTAATCAATGTATCTTCAACAATAGAAATATTATCTAAATATACGGTATCGTTGACACCTACATAAAACTTAATATCGTCAATATCTGCTATCGTTGCATCTTTTGCAACTTCAAACTTATAAGACTGTGTCTTGGAGTCTTTATTGATAACAAACTCTTGCTCTTCTCCTGCAACCAATACCTTAATTGTAGCTTCATTATTCTCTGTCACTGCATCAAATGTCAATTCATACTTTCCTGGTGTAAGTGGTAACTCTGTCTGTGCAACCGTAATATCCTTAACATCTTCGCAGTCCTTTGTTGTAACTTTTAATCTTCTGTTATCTGTTACACCCGTCACCTTATAAGATACTTCTTTGTTCTGTTTATTTTCAATTGTCCAGTACTGCATATATTTCTTTCCAGCTTCTGTACCTTCCTGGAACTTACCGTTATATACATAATTACCATCCGTCAGCACTTTCTTACTGTTGTCAATCTCAACACTTCCGGTCTTTACGATAGCTACATTTCCTATGTATACATCTGCTGTTGATGCAGTATTTCCTAAATTAAACTCCAATCTTGCATTCGCATCATCATGATCTTTCACCGTAAATTCATATGTGTATGTCTGTTTATCTGTTGTAAGATTAACCACTGTATCCTGCATATATCTTGCATAGTTATAATCCGGTGCGGATACACCCACCTTCATCGTTCTTTCACTTGCTGCATATGCATCAAATGTAACTTTATATGTTCCACCTTGTTTGACCGGTACATTTGGCTGCACAAACTGAATTGAATAATCTTCTGTACCTGCCTCTGTTGTACTAATCTTGACCGCTTTTGTTAATTTCTCGTCATCTACAATTGCTGCATTACCTTCACCACCCTGCTGTGTCTCGAACTTCCATGTAGAATCTCCTTTTCCAGACAGATCATCCGCTTTACTGAAATCACCATTTTTCAAATGTGTCTGTCCTGCTTCCGGCTCAACCACTTCTTTTTGTGCCGGCTTTTCAACAGATGCTTCTAAATCATCATAATATTTCTGATCTTTCTGATATGCCCGGACATAATCTACTTCCAATGCCTGATCTGCATAAGTTGTATTTTCATCCGGATATCCAACCCAGCTTCCACCAATGGCAAGATTCAAGATCATATAGAATGGCTGATCAAACGGTGCCGGATATGCAACGGTTCCCTGTCCTTCTGTTGTTGAATACCAATCCTTTGCTTCATGATATTTCATACCATCTACATACCACACAATTTTTCCCGGTTCCCATTCTACTGTAAATGTATGATATTCACTTGCAAAATCCGGGCCATCTAATGTATATGTACCCTGTTTCTGTCCATGCGGATTACCATAATGAATGGTTCCATACGCTTTATTAGTCTCCTGACCCATAACCTCCATGATGTCAATCTCGCCACATCTTGGCCACTGTCCATACAGATTCTCATTCGCAGGCATCATCCAGAACGCCGGTAAATAGCCCTTTCCGGTCGGAACCTTTACTCTCGTTTCAAACAATCCATAAGTAAAATCGTGTTTTCCCTGTGTATTCACACGACCGGAGGTATACGATTTTTCCCCGTTTTCACCGTCTTTTTCAACCGGCTTAATCACAAGCTTACCATCTTTTACATAAATATTCTCTGTATTATCTACATAAGCCTGCCACTCCTTATTTACCCATCCCGGTTCATGTGTCTCTACATTCCAATCGTTACGATTTAACTCCTCACCATCAAACTCATCCTTCCATTTCAAGGTATATCCCTCATAAGAAAGATCTTTCTTCTCTGGTTTTTCAGGCTTTTCAGGCTTGTCCTGCTTATCATCTTCAGATGGTTTCTGCTCTTCGTTCTTTTTATCCTCTGAGGGCTTTGTAACCTCATCCTTTTTATCTGTTGTTGACTCTGTTGTACTTGTCTGTGTCGTACTCTGCGTTGTTGCATTTGTTGACTCTGTTGTACTTGTCTGTGTCGTACTCTGCGTTGTTGTATCCGTCTCTTTCTTTCTTACAACAACTTTTATCCGTGTCTTCTTCTTGGAATTTGCCACACTTTTAATGGTTATAACAGCCTTTCCTTCCTTTACCGCTTTAATCTTACCAGACTTGTTCACCATCGCTACAGACTTCTTAGAAGACGCATAAGTTACCTTCTCACTAACCGCTCCTTTCTTTTTCACCTTAACCTTCAAGCGGAAAGACTGCTTTGGTTCTAACTCAAGCTTCTTGTTTTTCACGTTCTTAACTACGATTCCTTTAACATTACCTTTATTCTTAGCCGATACTGATGTAGCTGGTACAATACTAACAATCATCACTGCCATAAGCAGCCACGCTATACTCTGTTTCAAAATACCTTTCATTTTCTTATATTCCTTTCTTCCCTTTCATGACACTTTTGTGTTCCTCTTCTTTACTTCCTATCCGTCCACAGATCGAGCAACTTTCCTCTGATCAGACTATAATGGTCATCCACAAAACCGAAATCCATTCCCTTATAATTCCAAACAGCGCAGCCAATATGATTCTCACGAAATACTGTATTCACATCCTTGAACCATCTTAATGTATCAATTAACGGAGCTTGATCAATAACACCAAATTCCCCACAATATAAACCTACACCTGCATTTGCCGCTGCTTGAACTGCTTCCTGGACCATTTCTCGTATAAATTCTACCCCCATTGTATTCGAATGCGACTTAATCACTACTTCCCCTTGATATCCCAACACTTCGGATTCTTTACGATAATCCTGCATCTGTCCCGGATATACAATTGTCTTATTTTTATCCATCGCTTCTACCCAATGTGCTTTCTGATGAGTAAATAACAGCGGTTCGTAAAAATGAAACGTAAATATCGTGTTAGAATCCATTGGTACTTCCAATAACTTCAATGTCTTAACACTGTTCCACTGAATACCACCATATATGACCGGCGTATCATTTGTAATCTGACGAATCGTTGTTACTGTCTTTCTAATCAAATTATTCCACGCCTGTGCATTCTCTTTTTCGACCACTTCATTCAATAATTCAAACGCAACGTTATCATAGTGTCCAAAATGCACTGCAATCCGTGCCCATAAGTTTAAGAAACGTTGCTGCAAAGATTCATTTGAAAATAAGTTATTCTTTTCATTATTTCCCGCATCATTAAAATCGTATCCATATGCTTTATGCAGATCCAACACTACATTCAATTCATAAAGTTTACTCCATTCCAGAACTCCCTTGATCACAGCATATCCTTCTTCAAGAGTATTCCCCTCTTCATCTTCAAGCACTTCATAATCAATGGGAAGACGAACATGATCAAATCCCCATCGCGCAATCTGTCTCAGATAACTTTCCTGTATAAATGTCACATAATGTTTCATTGAATGTTCACACTGCGATAAATATCCTCCCAGATTAATGCCACATTCTAATTTCATTCTTCCTCCTTTCCGGTCTTAAGACTCTTCACTTTATTGTAGTAATAGTTATACCAT
>USBM01000102.1 GCA_900552885.1 uncultured Clostridium sp.
CAGACATGACCAGCTGCTTGCCAGGTGTGATCTTGGCATACTGGGAAACCAGCATCTGGTGCTGTCCTACATCTGTGACAATAATGGCTTTCTGGTCTCTGGCAAAAATAACCTTTCTTCTTTCTCGATAAATCGTCTTGTCACAATAATACATGCTCCGCAAGGCACCACTTCCATCTGCGATTCATTCCATAACGTACTATTCTTCTTAATCGCTTGTACTCCCATACTTTTTCGAAGAAAAGGATAACAGATTGCAAAGAAGCGCAGTGCAAATGCATTCATCCGTATCGTATAATCCACCTGTGCCTCTGTTCTTCCACATACATCTATCGGACTTTGATGTACTTTATGTGCCGTACTGTATACATCCGGCCCGATCACGTCACTTTCCGTTTCTTTGTACGCTTGTTTCAGAATCTCCAAAAAAGCTTTCTGTTCAAATGTTATATCGTTATTGGCAACAATAATATAATCCGGATTATGATGCTCTCTTGTATATTGATATCCCGCATTATTTGCTTTTGAAAATCCCACATCATCCATCATTTCAACAACTTCGATACCTCCTATGGATTGCCGTAAGAGACTGCGTTCTTCTTTGGACTTATTCCAGTCATTATCTACAACAATAATATGAATTGTATCTGTCGTCTGCAACCTCTGAATAGATTCCACACATGCTTTGGTTACCTTAACATTGCCATAATGCAATATCACAAAACTAATTGTCTGCATACAAGCTCACTCCTTATCTCTATCTGCATATGAACCGCAGAAATGGATATATCAACTTGAATCGATTCACTGTAATCAATACCTTCACCGACACTTTCTGCATGAACGGTATATCCAGATCGTTCCATATTCCAGTCAAGCGGTTCTTATAATATTGTGGATAATACGTCACTAATATTCGTTGTATATAATCTGACAATTTGCGAATCTCCTGTTGATCTGCCCCCCTGGCCAATTGAATAAATGTAGCAAGTATTCGCAATACAAATAACTCATGGAACTCTTTGTCATTATGTAAACCGACTTGCTGTACTTTCTGTATTGCCTGTTCCAATGCACAATACGGCAATGATATCTTCTTTAATCCGCGAAATTGATGCATCGCCGATTGTGCATGCTGTACATAATAATATTGATCCATCGACAATGTTGCTATTCTATCACATACTCCGGCAAAAAAGAGAGACACCGGCATGTCCTCTCCTCTCTCCCCTTCATAAAATTTCATCTGATAAGTTGTCCATAAGTTACGTTCATATAAATGTGCCGCTACCGCAGATAACCGGAATGTCCATTCCTCGTGTTTTCCTCTCTCATAAGTTCCCGGAATAATCGAACGTATATCATTCCCATCCACATCTACCATCCGCAATCCCGTAATAACCATCTGCGCCTGATGCTCTTGTGCACACTGCACCAGATTCTCAATATATCCCGGCGCTACATAATCATCTCCATCCACAAAAGTAAGGTAGTCCCCATCTGCCAAAGAAACACCCAGATTACGTGCAGACGAAACACCCAGATTGCCTTGCTGTCGATAGATATATCTTGCATCCTGTTTGCAATATTCACATGCAAGTTTACCAGAATCGTCCGTACTGCCATCATTAATAACAATAACCTGTATGTTCGTATATGTCTGGTTAGCCAGGGAATCTAAACATTTCATAACGTATGCTTCACTATTATATATTGGTATCACAATAGACACCTTAGGATCTCTATCTTTATCCATCATTTCATCCCATCTAACTTTGCTTTTCCATTTCGCTCTGAATCTGAGATTCTACCTCATCCTGAATCTCTTTTTGAATCTTTTCGTTAATTCCAATCTGTTGCACAAGATCTTTTACTTTATCTTCTAACTTAGATATCTCAATCGTCATCATGAAGCTCTTGACTAACAAAATCGCAATAATAAACAAATATACCACATTGGCTGGTGATATCATACGCATAGTTGTCGTAATCCAATATACAATCTCCGGGAATACCGACATAATAATCATAACAAAAGACATCAATATCCAAAATATAGAATATTCGATCTGCATTTTAGAATTACGTATCTTGCTAATTACATAAAACAAGCTGAGCACAGACATCGTAATCAATAATACCCGTAACATAATTGACATATTCTATCACCGTCCTCTCTTCATGATCACATGTTTCTCATCTCTCTTGCGGAAACTTTGAATTAACAAAATCGAAATCAGCATCCGGAACATATACATAGCCGATCTGGTAAGGTTCAGATAACTCTTTCCTGCCTGCCGTTCATCCATCTCTACCTGTACCTCTGCAATGCTCGCTCCCTGTTTCAGAAGATAAGAGATCGTATCCGGTTCCGGCCCGTAATTCATATTGACTGCAAACTCTTTGATCATTGCCTTATTAAACATACGCATCCCGGAAGTCGGATCGGATATCCGTTTTCCTGTTGTCAGTTTAATCGCAACAGTAAGCATTCTCGCCCCGATCATTCGAAGACTTTTCTCCTTCTTCTTTGTAACAAAGCGGGATCCGATAACAATGTCATACCCCTGTTCCAGCTTCTCAAGCATCGCTTCTATATACTCCGGTTTATGTTGTCCATCTGCATCAAATTGAAGAACGCAGTCGTAATCCTTAAGATATGCATATTTAAGCCCCGCCTGAAATGCTCCCGCCAATCCCAGATTAACCGGAAGGTCAATAATCTCAAATCCATTCCTATGACATCGTCTCGAAGTATGATCGGTTGAACCATCATTCACAACAATATAATCATATTCTGGATATTTTTCTTTGATTGTATTTACAACCCGCACAATGTTGTCTTCCTCATTGTACGCAGGTATTACCATTAATAACCGCATGAACTGCCTCCATTTTATCTATCCGTTATCATGCAAAGCATAGCACAGCATGTATGATTTGTCTAGTTTACTATGTTTCCCTTTTCACTCTCACTATAGGCACCTGTAAGGCATCTCGCCATCCAGCGAGGCCAGAATTTGCAAAACATCTCATAATCTTCACCGCCCCGCTGCCGATCTTCAATCGTTGCTGTGGTTTCACTTCCTTCATGAATGCGGTGTGCCATAAGCAAATGAGGAATATATACAAAGCTGCCTTCTTTTCTGCTTAACCATTCCCAAGTCTCCCAGTCTACATTACTGCGAAAATGTTTCTGAAAAAGAACCTTTCTTGCATCTCGCCCCATATACTGCCGTATCAAAGACATATGGTATGTAACAGTTGGGCAGCAGATAGCATTTCCCCACCGTAACACCCAGCGTTTCCAGAAAACCCGGTTCTGTCTTTTACCCTTTTTCAACGGATGCAGTAATATTCTTTTAATCTTAAGATTCGTCCGGTTTGCAAACTTCTCCCCGCCGATCAATTCCCGGTAATCCGAAAAGAGAATCAACGGTTGCTGATGCATCTGTTTCTCCGCATATTCAATGGCTTCAACCACCCGTTCCACATATTCTTCTTCGTATACGTCATCCTGGTGTGCTATTGTAACATAATCCGTATCTGCAACTGATAATGCAAACTCCCAATCCAACGATATATTAGACTTTCCCTCTCGCACATAATACGGAATCGCATATTGTTCGCATAACTTCTGCAAATATTCATTCGGTGTCGAAGTGGCAAGTTTGATATTACTCTCCACCGTCTGATCTTTCAAAGACCGAATACATTCTTCCAGATACGGACTTTCCTTGTATGCGCATATTACAAACGTGTGTAATCCCTTCATATCTACATTACCTCAACTACAAATTGCACTACAATAAATAATTCTACCAATACCGCTGTCATCCAGATTCTTCTACTTTGTCTTCCATCCACCCGGATCATTGTATTCGCCGATGGCAACAACAGCAATGGTATAATTCCTATATAATATCTTCCCTGTATTCCTACAATATGATCCTGCCCTGCTTTCGTAAATCCAAACAACATAGAAAGCATAATAACCAGAATAGACATAAGACAGGCAACCAGCATGATTCTCTTATCCTTGTGGCCGGCATCACAGGAATCCCCTTCCACGTTAGGTATCAAAAGCAGACTTCCTAACAACACACTTAAGAACATCCAATTCATCTTGACGTCAGCCCAGCCTAATAATCCTCCAAGAAGCCCACGCAGATGGCTTTCTCCTACCCCTACTACTGTATTCCAATACATATATACTAACTGCAACGGACGATCCAAATAGTAATGAATTGAAATACCTCCTTCTCTCCCACCACCATTCAATAACAACGCCTTCACAGTCGGATAATATTTAATTGCCAAAAATATAACCACCATAGCAATTGCTATTCCGGCTATCCCGATTATCCAACGTTTCTTTCTCCACTCTTTCTTATGCGATGTCTCCCGGTACAACAAAAGCAATAACAAGATTGGAATGTACACACCGCCTTTCATTACTGCAACAAGGACTGCCAGAATACCATATAACACAATCTGCCACTTTTTTCTATCTATTTCAGTAGAAAAGCGCAGGCTCAACGCAATAAATAGTAACAATACACCATTCACCACCGCATCATAAGAAGCGGATGCCGCCTGCTGTATCGTAATTGGAAGCAGTCCGACAAACGCAAGCACATTCTTACCATACGGTATTAACTTGATCGCCCAACCTGTCATTGCTACAAACGCAAGTAAATTAAAAAGGCGTCCAAACCCCAAGGTCAAAATTGCCGATAATCCCAGGATTCTTCCAATACTGATTCCGACTGCGGTTGGCAAAAATACAATATCCGGCACAAGATTACTGGAATCCAGATACGATACCGTAATCAAGTCCGTATCTTGCGGTCGTTCCAAAGTATGATGATACAATTGATAGTAAGAATTGCTCTCTACCCCGTTGGCAAGCATATCTTCTAATTGCACATCGCAAGCCCTCTTTACCAATGTACCCTCTATCCCTGTATCCTCAATAAATAGTAAACGGTTCGATAATTTGTATGCTGTATCCAGATGGCTTGGCTCGTCCGGCACCCCATGAATCATAACCACTGCATTCATAATAAGTCCAAAGCAAATAGCAAGCGGAACATAAAATTGTCCTGCCTGTAAACGCCGCACTACAATCAACCAATATGCAAGTACCGCAAGCACCACAAGACTTCCGGATAATATAAGGTATAATCCCCGAAGATCCTTCGTATTCGAATAACGCATCTCGTAGATTATATTATTACGATCTCCTGACATTCCATATGTCGATGTCACTAATGTGTATTTCTTATTCGCTGTAATCTCAACCGATGACGTTCCTGCATTCTTCAGTTCCCAGGTGAGCACATATAATCTGTCCTCCGAATCTCTCAAAGTCTTGTCTAATTTCATACGGACTTTCTGAAAGCTGCCGGACACAATGCTCTGAACGGATTCTTCCTTTTGATAATACACTTCACCGGTATCTGCATCCGTTAATGTCATCACCAAGGTTGCATCCTTTGTCAGCGTTTTTCCTTTGCATTCCACATAAATCTGTTTTAACTCCGGCACTTTACAAAGAAACATCTCTGATACAACCGGATTGTTTTCCTCTATACAAATCGTCCCTGTATCCTTATGTTCAGACATCATCGTAACGCGTACCGCTCTGTCAAACTTTTCTTCCAGTTGCGCCTTATATACGATTGCACAAATGAGACATACCAAACTTGCAAGAATACACGCATATATGATATATCGTTTTCGTCCCATACCGTGATCTTTGTCCATCCTTCATACTCTCCTCAATCTCTATTGTATGATCTCATTTCTTCTATCACATCAGCAATTACCTTTACGCGCTGATCAAATGTATGTTCTTTCAGCACAATCTCTTTCCCAGCCTGTGCTTTTTCTTTTCTCTCTTCCTCATGTGTTAAATAATAATCAATCTTCGCCGCCAGATCTTCCCGGTCGTGATACGTAACAACTGCCCCCTGAAAGATCTCATCCATTCCAGGCACCTCATCACTGATAACAAAGGCTCCCACCGCCAAAGCATCAAATATCCGATTGGATATAATTCCATACTCCCGCATATCGTCCCAATGATCATTTAACAAGATCTTTGCATCATGATACGCCTGACCTACCTCTTCATTTGCAATATAGTCAGACACAACATAGTCCTGTACCGGGAATTCTTCCCAATGTCTTCCATACACAGTCAGATGATGTTTGGTTGGCAATAAATCTTTCAAGATCTGACGATATACCCGTCTGCTGTTACCTACAAATAGTAACTCATATTCTTTCTGTACTTCATCCTTACACTGCATGATCTGTGGATCTGTACATTGCATCAAAACACCTGACTTCGTCCGGATCCTGTTTCCAAGCTGATCTTTCATTCTCTGCGATGCAAAAAATACATAATCAAACCGGTCATATTCCCGAATATCTGTCTCTGCCGGATGGGAAATATTCCACATAATATAGCGTTGTCCGGTTGCAACTCCCGGATAATACGCTTTCACGCCACGTAATACAATAACATACTTTGCCATGCTCAGATCATACCAATGTTCCTTTGAACGTACATTAACCCGGTAGCCGAGTTTCTCAAATTCTCTCTTCATTGCCATGGCATAATGATAGTCTCCCCAGAACTTCTTCGTATCATCCTCCGGCATAGCTCCGCATATATCAATCTCATCTTCCTGCAACGAACCACCTGTTCCGTATATTCCAATCAGTTCTTCTTTGGACAGGTTCTGATCTATTGTAATAATATTGCCAGATTCTCCAGCTTCTAACAATCTGTTAACAAGAAATGTCTGCCATCTTCCCCGGAACACCTCACGGTTATAGACTTCTCTCTTCTTCCGGTCCTCCGGTGTCTCATCACGCTCTCCATCATACAATACCAGACTATTTCCACAGTAGTAATTATGATAGCCTGCCCAATGTACTTTCAGGCATAGATCCACATCTTCATAACCATCGTCATAGAGTGGCTCAAATCCACCGGCCTCTTCCCATACAGTTCTTCTTACAAGCATGCATATTCCTGATATACAGACGCACTCACAGACCGTTTTCTCTGTCTTTTCTCCTGTAATACGGGTTGGTTTGATCCAGTATTGTTTTCCCAATTTCTGATTATGGAATGTCATTCCTGCATGATAAGTCTGAAATGCCTTGTTCCCTGCCTTTGCAGAATATACCAAACGACTGCCGACCGCACCAACATTTTCATGACGATACATAACACATAAAAGTTCATCCAGAAATCCTGCTGTCAATTGTGTATTACCATCCAGAAACAGCAGATAATCTCCTTTTGCACGCAATACCGCCTCATTCATACATTGTGCACGATTACCCTCTGTCCTGCATTCTATAACCTCATAATGTTCATAAAATGGTACACGTTGCAATGACTGCTCCAGACTATCACTTTTTTGTGCAATAATAATGATAGAAACGAATGGTTCCTGTTGATCCGTATGAAAACCTGTCCCATTCTTTTCATACTGTAATTGTTTCTTATTCATCTCCTGCTCTATATGCACACGTCTTCTATATCTTCGGATCTCATCCACTTTTAATATCTTTTTAATTGTATTTTTAATCTTTTTATTCATAACTTCCCTTTTATAATATAACACATAAGAAAAGGCTCCCACTCACATAAAAGCAGCAGCCT
>USBM01000103.1 GCA_900552885.1 uncultured Clostridium sp.
CAACAGGTGATGGGATGACATATACGCCCCATTAAATGAAACAACTTGTATAGTTAATTGGGAAACCGATTGTAATCGAAAGTGAGGAAGAGGCCGAGAATTTGTCGGATTTTGGGGAAAAACAGCTAAGTCTTGTAGCGCAAACGACATTTAATCACAAGAAATTCAATAAGATGGTTGAAATTTTTGAAAAAAAAGGTTATAATATAACCGTTTATAACACCATATGCAATGCAACGGAGGAGAGACAGAAGGAAGCCGCGACGATTGCAAAGCAGGTAGATGCGATGATAGTGATTGGTGGAAAGACCAGCTCGAATACGCAAAAGCTATATGAGATTAGCAAAAAAGAATGTGCAAATACTTACTATATACAGACACTCGTTGACTTGGATTTAGCTACTTTTGAATCCGTTGGTAGGGTAGGTATTACTGCAGGGGCATCTACCCCTAATCAAATTATTAAGGAGGTTCATGGTAGCATGGCAGAAGATTTTGGAACAATGTTTGAGGCTAGTTTAGCAGATGAAAGCAGAATTAGCGTAGGTAAGATTGTGAAAGGAACAGTGATTGACGTTAAGGATGACGAGATCATCTTGAACATCAACTACAAGGCGGATGGAATTATCACAAAGAATGAGTATTCTAATGATGCAAGCATTTCTTTGAAGGATAAGGTTCAGGTTGGTGAGACAATCGAAGCTAAGGTTATTAAGACCAATGATGGTGATGGACAGGTATTATTATCTGTTAAGCGTGTAGCTGCTGAGAAGGCTAACGAGAAGTTAGAGGAAGCTTACAACAATGAAGAAGTATTGAAGGGTGTTGTTACTCAGGTTTTAGATGGTGGTTTAAGTGTTACTGTAGATGAAGCCAGAGTATTTATTCCGGCAAGTCTTGTTTCAGATATGTATGAGAAAGACTTATCTAAGTATAAGGATCAGGAGATTGAGTTCAAGATCACAGAGTTTAATCCTCGTAAGAGAAGAATCATTGGTAACCGCAAGATGTTGATCGAGGCAGAGAAGAAAGCTGCTAAGGAAGCATTGTTTGCAAGAATCCAGGTTGGTGATACAGTAGAAGGAACTGTTAAGAATGTAACAGACTTTGGTGCGTTCATCGACTTAGGTGGAGCAGATGGATTACTTCATATTTCTGAGATGTCTTGGGGCAGAGTTGATAACCCTAAGAAGTTATTTAACGTTGGTGATCATGTGAAAGCCTTGATCAAAGACATTCAGGGTGAGAAGATTGCATTAAGCCTTAAGTTTGAGGATACTAATCCATGGTTAACTGCTGCAGATAAGTATGCAATCGGTAATGTAGTGAAAGGCAAAGTTGCAAGAATGACAGACTTTGGTGCATTTATCGAGTTAGAGCCAGGTGTTGATGCATTGTTGCATGTATCTCAGATTGCTAAGGAGCATATTGAGAAGCCATCCAGCGTATTATCTGTTGGTCAGGAAGTAGAAGTTAAGGTTGTTGATTTCAAGCCGGAAGAGAGAAAGATCAGCCTTAGCATGAAGGCATTACTTCCGGATGATGAGGAAGTTGCAGCAGAGGAAGCTCCTGTAGAAGAATAATAAGAATGATGATGGAACCTCGCCCTAAGTTGCTAAGGCGGGGTTTCTTTGTCTGTGTGACACGCAAAGGGGAATGCAGAATATGATATACGATTATGAGAATTTTAAGAAAGATGTCTATCAATTAACGAATATTAACCTGTCACTATATAAGGAACGTCAAATGAAACGTAGAATCGAATCGCTGATGAGGAGAAAAGGTTATACAACATTTGATGCATATTTTGCAGCAATGAAGAAGGATCCTGTGTTGCTACGTGCATTTGTCAGTTATCTGACGATTAATGTATCTGAGTTCTATCGGAATCCCAAGCAATGGGAGTTGTTTGAGAATCAGATGATTCCATATTTGGAGAAATGTTTTGGCAGGCAGATTCATATCTGGAGTGCAGCATGTTCTACCGGAGATGAACCTTATACAATTGCAATGATATTAGCTAGACATTTTCCTTTGAGCCAGATCAAGATATACGCAACGGATATTGATGAGGATGTACTTGCATTTGCCAAGGAAGGAATCTACAGTGAGAGGAGCCTGGAACGTCTTCCGAAGGATTTGTTGCAGAAGCATTTTACAAAACAAGGAAAGGATTATCTGATCAATGCAGATCTGAAAGCATGTGTAGAGTTTCGAAAGCACAATCTGTTAGAGGACAAGTACCCAACCGGAATGCACATGATTGTGTGCCGGAATGTAGTGATCTACTTTACAGATGAAGCAAAGGATAAAGTTTATGAGAAGTTTCATAATACCCTGGTGAAAGATGGAATCCTGTTTATTGGAAGTACCGAGCAGATCATTCATGCCAAAGAAATTGGATTTGATTCGGTTGATTCCTTTTTCTACAAGAAGATATGAGATGAAATATCGAATGAAACAGATTATTTGCAGACATAGAAAGAACCTGCCTTTTTGGCGGGTTCTTTTGTAGTTATATGTAGAAAATGCGATTATATATATTGTTTCAATATTGCAAGTACGGTTGCCTGTTGTAATGCCGGAGATGCATCTGACAGGGATTGTACGGTCTGATATGCCTGTTTGTTGCAGGAATCTTCCCGAAAACAATCAAAAGAATCTGGAAGATAACATGGGATAAAAGAAGTATGTTGCTTGACATAGCAGGTTGCTTTTGTTGCTTTGACCCGATGTTCCGGTTCTACATAAGTGGCGACATGTTTGTGAATTGCCATATCTTCCTGTGGCAGATAATAATAATTCTTATAATCTGCAAAATAATGTTTCAAGGTACGTTCACTGATTGGAACCCAAAGGCTGGCATGTTGTCCGTCAGCATTTAAGTAAATACCATCTTTACTGATAGCAAGCCGTCTTGGTAAGCAAGAAGCCAATGTGTGTTCCCATTCCAGATGAAGGGTCTGTTCTTCCTTAGTGATTGTAAGGTTTGTGATCGTCATATGTTCAAAGAACATGGTGTAATTCAGAATAACACTGAGCTGCGGCATACCAAGAAGATCGTCATGGTTATGTAACAGAAGTAAATGTTCTTTTGGTTCATTTGGCTTGGCAACATAACGCTGGTATATATGAATCAGATCTTTGCCGGTATAGGTATCTTCCCGACTGATTCCAAGATAACGTTCAATGGAGGTCTGCTTCATGGAAGAAAGCCCAAAGATATTCTTGTAGGAACGGATCAGACGAAAGATATCAATCTGTTCAAGATTTTCCCACGCAGGATCATTCAATCCCTGAGTGATACATTTGTTGCGAAGATAAGGAATATCAAAACCTAATCCGTTAAAATGTACCAGATGCGTATAGTTCTTGCTAAATGTATGAAAAGCATGTAATAATTGTCCTTCACTGTAACCATCATCGTTAAACCATTGGCAGATATGAATGGAATTGTCTTCGTACCATAAGACACCGATCAGATAAAGGGTGGTATGTGCGGCGGTAAATCCGGTTGTCTCGATATCAAAAAAGAGAAACCTGCCATTGGGATATTGGGTTGTATAGAAAGCCGGAAGTTCATATTTTGGCTGTAGTTCTTCTGTATAAGAAATTGTCTTCATGGATATTCTCCTTACATAACAAAATGTCAGTCTGACAGAATCTATCATAGCATAATACGAAAGAATGTGCTATAATCAAACAGGTAATTGAGAGATATCATCACGAGAGAGGTTCATATGATAGGATATATCAAGGGCACGGTAGAAGAGATTTTATCGGATTATATATTATTAGAGAATCGGGGAATTGGATATCAGGTATATACATCCGGTATGGCACTTAATAGATTGCAGATGTATCAGGAGCAGAAGATGTATACATATCTACATGTCAGAGAAGATGGTGTGACATTATTTGGTTTCCCTACCACGGAAGAATTGGAGACTTTTAAACTTTTGATCGGAGTTAGTGGAGTCGGCCCGAAAGTGGCTTTATCGGTTCTATCTACATTGTCGGTACAGGATCTTGCTCTTGCTGTTATGGCGGGCGATACCAAGGCAATTACCAAGGCGAATGGAATCGGTGCGAAAGGTGCTGCAAGACTCATTATGGAATTGAAAGATAAGTTACAGGTGGAGGATGTGTTTGGCGTTAATGATGTTACGGATAGTAAGGCATCATCTACTAATCTTTCCAATGGAGATAGCATACACGATACCGTGTTGGCATTGGTTAGTCTGGGATATTCTGACATGGATGCAATTAAGGCAATCAAGCAGGTTCCGGGTGCGGAAAGTATGGATTCAGAAACTTTGTTAAAGGCTGCGTTGAAGAAGATATTTTAACTGTGGTTAATTTGTGGATGTAATTGGATATGGCAAGGAATATTAAGGTATAGAAGAGTATGGCAGAGAGAATGATTTCAACCCAGATACTTCCGGAGGATGTGAAGATTGAGAATCGGTTACGTCCAGTGATGTTGGAAGATTATATTGGACAGGAAAAAGCAAAGAACAATTTGAAGATATTTATAGAGGCTGCTAAGAAACGTAATGAGGCTCTTGACCATGTACTGCTATATGGGCCTCCGGGACTCGGAAAGACGACCATGGCATCGATCATTGCCAATGAGATGGGAAGTAATATGAAGATTACTTCCGGTCCGGCAATTGAGAAACCGGGAGAGCTGGCGGCAATTCTCAACAATCTGAATGAGAATGATGTATTGTTCATTGATGAGATTCATCGTTTGAACCGACAGGTGGAAGAGGTATTGTACCCAGCGATGGAAGATTTTGCAATTGATATTATGATCGGTAAGGGACAGGCGGCTAGAAGTATCCGGTTAGATCTTCCGAAGTTTACATTGGTGGGAGCAACCACAAGAGCAGGTATGTTGACGGCACCACTCCGGGATCGCTTTGGAGTTGTGAATCGTTTGGAATTCTATTCGAACGAGGAGCTGAAGCAGATTGTGTTACGTTCAGCAGATGTATTAGATGTGACGATTGATGAACAGGGAGCATTGGAGATTGCAAGAAGATCAAGAGGAACGCCTAGACTTGCTAATCGTTTATTGAAACGTGTGCGGGATTTTGCACAGGTGTCATTTGATGGACATATTGATGAAGAAGTAGCGAAACAGGCGCTTGACCGTTTGGAAGTAGATTCTTTTGGATTGGATCAGATCGATCGTAACATCATTTTGACCATGATCCAGAAGTTTGATGGAAAGCCGGTGGGATTAGATACATTAGCAGCGGCGATTGGAGAAGATGCTGGAACGATAGAAGATGTCTATGAACCATATCTGATTAAGAATGGATTACTTGCCAGGACGCCAAGAGGCAGGGTGGCAACCCCGACGGCGTATCGGCATTTCGGATTAGAACAATTGATAAATGGAGGAGAATAAGCGATGGCAGATAAGAATGATATTCCAGTAGTGATTAACGGACGTATCTATAATTTGAGTGGATATGAGAATACGGATTATTTACAGGAAGTTGCCAATTACATGAACAGCAAGATTGCAGAATGTAAGGCTTCCGATGGCTTCCGTAGACTGAATGCAGAATATCAGAATATATTGTTGGCAATTAATATTGCAGATGATTATTTCAAGGTAAAAAGTGAGACCGGTAAATTATCTGCACAGGATGATGAGAAGGAAAAACAGATCTATGATCTGCGGCACGAGGTGATCGAGACACAGATTAAGTATGAATCTGCTATGCGTTTAGTAGAGGAATACAAGGAGCAGGTAAATGCGTTACAGCGTAAGATCATTCAACTAGAGGCAGAGAAAGCAAGACAGGAGTAGTATATGAGACCTGAGGTTTTGGCTCCGGCAGGTTCGATGGATGCACTTCGTGCAGCCGTACAGGCGGGAGCGGATGCTGTCTATTTAGGTGGAAGTCAGTTTGGTGCGCGTGCGTATGCAGACAACTTCACAGAGGCATCCTTGATCGAGGCAATTGAATATGCACATATATATGGTGTTAAGGTTTACCTGACCGTTAACACCTTATTTCGTAATGAGGAACTTTTGCAGCTATATGATTATCTGACACCATTTTATGAGGCGGGATTGGATGCTGTGATCGTGCAGGATTTCGGGGCGATGAAGAAGATTGCGGAATGGTTTCCGAAGCTTCCGATTCATGCATCTACTCAGATGACTGTTACCACACCGTATGCATTTGAGTTGTTGCAAGAATATGGTGTGACCAGAGTGGTTCCTGCAAGAGAACTATCTATGGAAGAGATTGCGGCATTGAAGCAGCGCAGTCATGTTCCGGAGGTAGAAGTATTTGTGCAGGGGGCGTTATGTTATTGTTATTCCGGGCAATGTCTGATGAGTTCATTTCTTGGAGGCAGAAGTGGTAACCGGGGACGTTGCGCACAGCCTTGTCGTCTGCCGTATGAAGCGAGTTTCTTAGATGGAGAAAAGATAAGGGCAAAAGGAGCTTATCTATTAAGCCCGAAGGATCTGTGTGGATTAGAAGCAGTTCCGGACCTGATTGAAGCCGGAGTGGATTCCTTTAAGATTGAGGGAAGAATGAAGAAGCCGGAGTATGTAGCAGCTACAACAAGGGGTTATCGGAAGATTGTGGACGCATGCATGAATGGAACATACTCTAAGAAACTGGTAGAATCTGTGCGTAAAGAGATGGCGGAGATCTTTAACCGGGGTGGATTCACGAATGGATATTATAACAAGAATAACGGTGAGGATATGATGTCGGTGAATACACCGGGACATTGTGGTGTCGCGGTTGGTAAGGTTATGGATGTACAGAAGAATCAGGCAAAGATTTCCTTAATACAGTCTGTACATGCAGGGGATATATTAGTGATCGGTAACGGAGACAGAGCGGTGACGCTGACCTGCAACAAAGAAGGAAAGCAAGGAAATGCGATCATGCTGAATGTGCCGAAGAGCAAAGAACGACTACAGGGCAGGATGGTTATGCGTATGCTGCATTATCCGTTAATGCAGGAGTTGCAACGGTATATAACGGAGGAACGAATCATTGGCATTGGTGGACGGATGACATTGCGAGCAGGAGAGCTGGCAAGTCTTACAGTCATCTGTGAAGAACGGGATGTCATGGTTACGGTAGAGGGTGATCCGGTAGAGAAGGCATCGGCAAAGCCAATCGCACAGGAAACGGTGAAAGATAAGATCACACAGACAGGTGGAACGAGATACCGGTTTGACGATTTTGTGATAGAGATGGAAGATGATGTATTCTATCCGATGAAAGCATTGAAGGAATTAAGGCGTCTGGCAATTGGCCGGTTAGAAGAAGAGATACAGAATAAAAGCCGGAGATCATTTGAACGATTGACAAAAGAACAGATTGAAATGCAGTTACGGATGTCGAAGCAAAGAGTATCAATGAGTGGGAAAAACAACATTGATAGAAATTGGGATGCACAGCAATCTGTAACGATAACATCATCATCTAAGAAGATACTTGTGGTATCATCAATGGAGCAATTGCGTATTGCTCTGCAATATCAGAATGCATTTTCACGTATTTATGTGGATATGCAATATATGAGCTATAATGATATTTT
>USBM01000104.1 GCA_900552885.1 uncultured Clostridium sp.
CGAGCTGAAAGTCTCTGTCTATGGTTTTCTATGAATACTTGCTGCAAGAATCCTTGGAATCTCCGACCATCGTTGTGTTAACCGATAGAAACGATTTGGACGATCAGCTTTTCGGACAGTTTGCAAAATGTAAAGATTTCTTGCGTCAGGAACCGGTACACGCCACTTGTAGAAAACTGACAGAGACTTCGAGTAAAAATGATGTTGGATTAAAAGATTGGTTGGAAGGTAGACAAGCTAACGGTATTATCTTTACGACTATGCAGAAGTTTGAGGAATCTCACGAAGCTCTTTCTGAGCGCAGAAATATCATCGTTATGGCAGATGAAGCTCACCGTGGACAGTACGGCTTAACCAAAAAGATTAAGCTGACCAAGAATGAGGACGGTGAAGAAATCGCCAAGCGTGTTGTAGGTACTGCACGAATTATCCGAAACAGCCTGCCGAACGCTACATACATTGGTTTCACCGGAACTCCGATTTCCTCGAAAGACCGCAGCACCCGTGAAGTGTTCGGTGATTATATCGACATTTATGATATGACGCAGGCTGTCGAAGATGGCGCAACCCGCCCGGTTTATTACGAAAGCCGTGTCATTAAGCTTAAACTGGACGAAGCTACGCTGCGCATGATTGATACCGAGTATGAAATCATGGCGCACAATGCTGATCCGGAGGTTATTGAAAAGAGCAAGAAAACACTCGGACAGATGGAAGCCGTATTGGGCAACGACAATACCATAAACTCTCTGGTCTGCGATATTCTTGACCATTACGAGAATTACCGTGAAGGTCTGCTTACAGGCAAAGCGATGATCGTGGCATATTCCCGCCCGATTGCAATGAAGATTTATAAGCGGATTTTGGAGCTGCGCCCTGACTGGACAGAAAAAGTCAGCATTGTTATGACCGGTGGAAATAACGACCCTGAAGAATGGCATGATATTATCGGCAATAAGCGGCACAAGGACGAGTTAGCGAAAAAATTCAAAGACAATAACAGCCCGATGAAGATTGCCATTGTTGTTGATATGTGGCTTTTAATTAAAGAATTGCGGATCAAGAATGGATTGACACAGAATCAGGTGGCAGAGTCCCTTGGCGTTACACCGGGATATATCAGTAATGTGGAGAATAACCGGACAGCGATGTCGCTACGGATCCTGACATACTATGCGCGGCTGGTGGGATGTTCACTGGATTCGCTGGTGGGTGAGTTAGAGCCGGAATATACGGAAACGGCATTAGATCGGCAGTTGTATGAAGCAATGATGCGATTGAATCATGATGAGAAGGAAAAGCTGCTAAAGACGATTGCGATTTGGACGGAAGGAAGAGAATAATACAAAGTGACATTTGTCACATCCGTATGCTGTCTGATCGTGACAGATGACATCTAACCGGGTGGAATCATTTTCCATATAATAAGCTCATAAACAACAAAACAAACGGTAATTCACAGGGTAAGAGACTGAGCCTGTGTTACATGGAAAGGGTGGTTGAGTATGAGTACAAAAAGGGAACATATGATTACATTACAGTTGGTGGTAGGTGTATTGTTTGTGGTGATATCGGGGGCAATCTTTGTAAGTAGTGCATGGGAATACATTCCGGCATTTGTAAAGCAGGGTATTGTGGCAATGAGCAGTATCGGGTGTTTTGTGGGATGTGTGAATCTGACCGGAAAAGGCGGATATACCAAAGTGAGAACCGCTTTATATTATTTAGGTGCCTGCTTTGGCGGGTTGTTTCTGCTTTCGCTTTATACCTATATTGGTCACGGACAGTATTTAGCATTTGCAGGATGTGTATTTGTAACCGGAATGTCATTATATCGGCTTTGGAAGAAAAAAGAAGTTTTTGACTATGTGATGTCAGCTCTTTTTACAGATGCAACATCGATTTTTGGTCTGATCATATTTAGTGATGAGAACTGGCTTGTATGCAATGTTGTGTTTGGTGTGTTAGTGTTGATCTATGCAGGGGTGCATTGCTATCTGGTAACAGCCGATCCGGAAAAGAAGAGGATATCTTTTCGGATTGCTAATCTCGTATTTTATATTCTGCATGGAATTGAATTTGCATGGCAGATGTTTACCGGTCATCTTCTATATTGGATGGAAGGCGGGAAATATACAGTTAGTTTTGTGTGGAATCTTGCAGTTGCAGGAGTGTTAGCATATCTGTTGTATCGGTCGCAGGGAAGAGGTGGTAAGATGACAAGTCTTGCCATAGTGGAGTACATCGGCTGGCAGCTGGTAGAGGTTGTATGTGAGCAGAAAATGATCGCAGAATTTGAGCCGGAGTTACATGCAATCGTTTTTGCACTTGGAATTGTTCTGTTAGGTCGCATCTGGTATGATAAGAAAAAGGGTGCGGAGATAGCACAGTTAAGCTGCACGGTACTTTTGTTTACGGTATGGGGGATGTATAATTTAGAGACAGGAAGTCTCTTACATGTACTGATCCTTGGAGTAGTAACGGCGATCCTGTTAGGGATTGCGGTAGTAAAAGAGAAACGCGGCTATGCTATGATATCGGGAATGGTTCTTTTGGTGATCGGTATCCGTCTGACATGGAATTTCTGGTGCAGCATTGCATGGTGGGTATATTTGTTTGCAGTGGGGGTTGCGATGATCATAATGGCGATTCGCAAGGAAAGAAAGAGATAGTGGGGTTACAATAATGGAGTTAATATTAGGTGTATTATATATACTTGTGATTGGAGCAGTTACCGTCAGTATGGCGGTGCTGCTTTTAAAAGGACAACGCAATAAAGCTAATTATCAATATGTGGGCTGCCAGACGATGGTAGTCCTTTGGTGCGTTTCACAGATATTGATTCTGTTATCCCATACAACCGGGCAGTTGACCGGCTCGTATCTGGTAGGAAATATTGGGATCTGTTTCGTTGGCGCATTCTGGCTGCATTTTGCGATCACCTATAGTGAAGTACGACTACCCCGGGTGGTTAGGATACTGCCGTATATCCTGTCGGCTTTTCACTATTGTATGGTACTGTCGAATCCATGGCATCACTTGTATTATAGTAGTTTCATGAAAGATGCAGTGACACATGGCATCTTCTTTTATACAAATGTGGCAGCAACGTATCTATTTGTGGTGCTTGGAGCTGTTTTGCTTTATCGCAGTGTGCACAAGAAGAACAGACAAAATGCAGCCGCAAGAGGATTGATCATCACCGCAGTACTTGTGCCGGTTTTGTTCAATGCGGTATATCTGACAGGATTGGTGCAATCGGCGTTTGATATTACGCCGTTAGGTTTTGGAATTTCCGGTATTTTGGTATTGATTGCAACTTTCCGGTATCGGTTTATGGATGTAAATGGAACGGCATTTGGAGATATTCTGTCTGGTTTGCAGGATGGTGTATGTGTCTTTGATCAGGAAGGAAGGGCAACTTTTGTGAATGACCGCTTTGCTGATTGGATGGGAATTTCCACAGAGGATGTCATTACGCTGACAGAGTGGCTGCAAGTGCTTTCGAAGATGGAGAGGATACATGTGTCCGAATGTGATGGAGACCGGAATGCTATTCTTAAAGAAACTTATTGTGACAGTAATGGAAGATTTCTACAGATTCAGCAGTACGAACAGCAAAGAACAATAGCTTTTGTGGTGCAGGATGTAAGTGAGTATTACGAGTTGGTGAATCGGACAAAGGAATTAGCGGTTTCAAAGGAAAAACTTGCATTAGAAAAGGAACGTAACAGGATCGCACAGCAGGTGCATGACACCGCAGGACATACACTTACCATGCTGCAATCTTATATGAAACTGGCAATTGTTTCGAATGAGCACAATAGGCAGGGTGAGGTGACAGGGTATCTAGAGGAGGCAAGAAAGCTGGCTTCTGAAGGAATCCGGGAGCTGCGCATATCAATTAATCAGTTGCGACAGGAAGAGGAGGCACCGATGGTTACTCAGGGAATCTTACAGCTTGCTAACCGGGTGAAAGAGATTCCGGTTGAGGTGACAGTACGGGGAGAAGATAGGGAAGCATATTCCCATCTTGGACGAATATGTTATGATTGTGTGAGAGAATCCATTACGAATACATTAAAATATGCGCACGCAAGTAAGATAGATATTGTAATACGTTTCTTAAAGGATCGTTTAGAGCTTATGATCGCAGATGATGGGGACGGCTGTGACACGATAACAGACAATAATGGACTTCGAGGTATACGGGAGAGGGTAGAGAAGGCAGGTGGCAGCGTTCATTTTACATCAGAAAAGGGACAGGGATTTTTAACTGTAGTTAAGATTCCGTATGAACAGGCAGGATGATTCATTATCTAGATATCCATTAGATGAGAAGGAGAAAAGTATGGAGAAGATCAAGGTATTGATTGCAGATGATATTCGGATATTGCGACAGGGACTGAAGGCGGTATTATCAGCAGATACACAGATGGAAGTGGTTGCATTGGCAGAGAACGGAAAGGAAGCCTTTGAAAAGTGCAGGGTGTATCAGCCGGATGTGGTTTTGATGGATATGCGGATGCCGGATTATGATGGAGCATATGGAATCCATGCGATCAAAGAACAATATGCAGGAGTTAAGGTGTTGGTACTCACTACTTTTGATGACGAAGAAACGATTGCCAAGGCAGTGCAAAATGGTGCAGATGGTTATATATTAAAAGAGATGGAGGATGCCAGTGTCATTGCGGCAGTAAAGAGCGTATATCATGGTATCAGTGTATTTGGAAGTGGAATATATCAGGTAATGCGCAACCAGATGGAACCGGCGGCAAAGAAGAAGTTAGAAGGAAATGAGGATGTACCGACTGAACATTTTACAGACCGGGAGAGGGATATATTACGTCTTGTGGCAGGTGGATATGACAATAAGGAAATTGCGGCCAAATTATTTTTAGCAGAGGGAACGGTGCGCAATCAATTGTCCAGACTGTTGGAAAAGTTGGAATTAAAAGACCGTACGCAGCTTGCGGTGTATGCGGTCAAGCATGGATTGGATGAATAAGATTGTCGGCTTTGTGTTTGCCTGATAGTCGCCGTACATAAATTATTTGCTTTTTTATATACTTCCATATAAAATAAATTATTATGGAAGAGACATGGAAGTTTTCAAAGGGAGGATTTGTACATATGAAAAAGATAAGAGAGAGATTTAATATATATGGTTTGCTGGCCGGTGCGTTGTTTTTCGGGATGACAGTTGCTATACCGCATACAATAGTACATGCTACTGATCTGACAGCAACGACGGAGATCGCAACGACAGAGGCTGCGACCACAGAGCAGGCTGCCACGGAAGCGGTAACAGAGAGCTTGCCGGAGACAGACAATAATTTAGCTGTAGTTAAAATTAAGTCTATTGACATTGTCTCTAAGAAATCCATGAAACTAACATGGGAAAAGAAAAAAGATGCAGATGGTTATATCATTTTCAGAAAAAATGGTACGGAGGATTGGAAAGAGGCAGGAGAATGTAAGGGAGGTCAGAAAAATTCTTATGTAGATGAGGATCTTACTTATAAGAATACTTATGCATATATGGTAGTTCCGTATCAGAAGCAGAATGGAAGCAAGGTATATGCAGCCCCAAACGGAGAGGGAACGACTAAGAAGCTTGCTTATTATAGCGAATATAAAAAAGGATTGAAATATTACTATGATATGGAAGGTAATGTGATCAAGGATGTAGAAGGAATTATAGGCGAACAGAAGTCCTATGTATTGAAGGTCAACACATCTGCTTGTGTTGTAACCGTTTACGCAAAAGATGGAAAGAAAGGCTATAAGATTCCGGTGAAGTCTTTCCTGTGCGCACCGGGTAAGACGAACAAGACAGGAACCTTTTACACAGGTGTGACACACCGGTATTGGGTGTTGTTCTATAATTCATATAGTCAATGGACAAAGCAGATTCATGGTAACATCCTGTTCCATACTTCTCCATATACGCAGTATCGCAACAATAAGTCATTGGATGTTGAGGAATATAACAAGTTGGGAACCAGAGCGTCCCATGGCTGTATCCGTCTGCAATGTGTGAATATGAAATGGATCTATGATCACTGTAAGGGACGAACCAAGGTAGTGATCTATGAGAGCAAGAATCCGGGACCATTTGGCAAGCCGGAGTTAGAGAAACTTCCGTCATGGCATACCTGGGATCCGACCGATCCGGCAAGTGCAAAATGGTGTGAGAAGAAGGGGTGCCATTAAATCACACATTGCGAAAATACATCATAAATGCTATGATATATGCAAGATTTTGGTGCAAAGGAGATTATTACAATGGTAAAAATGATTATGCATGGCTGTAATGGTCATATGGGACAGGTGATTACTGAGTTAGTAGCAAAAGATTCCGATATTGAGATCGTAGCCGGGATTGACGTAGTGGATAACCGTGACAATGGATATCCGGTGTTTACCAACATTTTCGATTGTGATGTGGAAGCAGATGTGATCGTGGATTTTGCAGCGGCGGTTGCGGTAGATAATCTGTTAAAGTATAGCAAGGCAAAGAAGATTCCGGTTGTGCTCTGTACGACAGGATTAAGTGAGCAGCAGCTTGCAGATGTAGAGAAGACAAGTAAAGAGGTTGCGATTTTGAGGTCTGCGAATATGTCTTTGGGAATCAATACATTGCTTAAGCTGTTAAAAGATGCAGCTAAAGTATTTGGCAATGCCGGATATGATATTGAAGTGGTAGAACAGCATCATCGTCTGAAGAAGGATGCACCAAGCGGTACCGCCCTTGCGTTGGCAGATTCTGTCAATGAAGCACTTGGCAACGAGTACGAGTATGTATATGACAGAAGTACCAGAAGTGAACAGCGTCCGGACAAGGAGATCGGTATTTCATCTGTTCGTGGTGGCACGATCGTGGGTGTACATGATGTGATCTTTGCAGGAACGGATGAGGTGATCACATTTAATCATACTGCTTATTCAAAGTCTGTCTTTGCAAAGGGTGCGATTGAGGCTGGCAAGTTCTTGGCAGGCAAGCCGGCAGGTATGTATGATATGGCGGATGTGATTGAAGCACAGGCATAACAGGAGGAACAGTTGTGAAGAAGTATGATGTAATTGCTCTTGGCGAGTTATTGATTGATTTTACAGAATATGGAGACAGCGAACAGGGCAATCCCGTGTTTGAGGCGAATCCGGGTGGTGCACCTTGTAACGTATTGGCGATTCTTAAGAAGTTTGGTAAGTCGTGTGCATTTATTGGCAAAGTGGGTAATGATGTATTTGGCAAGATGCTGACGGGTATATTAGATGAAGTAGGAATTGCACATGAGGGTCTTGTGGTGGATCCTTATTACAATACAACGTTGGCATTTGTTAAGAATTTTGAGAATGGAGACCGGGAGTTCTCTTTCTACCGGCATCCGGGAGCCGGAAAATCCAGCAACAACTGGTATCGGCTGTACGACGCCGCAATGCTGAGCTTCACTTCCTACACGAAGGTC
>USBM01000105.1 GCA_900552885.1 uncultured Clostridium sp.
TCCCAACCAACCGATCTCCCAGCCTGAATGTTTCGCACCCAACTCGACTTACGCTGTAGAAGAGTATAAGTTTGTATAAAAAGAAAGGAGCATGAATTATGCAATTAGAAACATTACAAAAGGACATGATCGCCGCTATGAAGGCACATGACAAGCAAAGAAAGGATGCTATTTCCTCTTTGATCTCAGCAATCAAGAAGGTTGCTATTGATGAGGGACATCGCGAGGATATCAAGGAGGATCTCGTAGACCGCGTAATTCTCAAAGAGTTAAAGACGGTGAAGGAGCAGATTGACAGCTGCCCGGCTGATCGTACCGATCTGAAAGAAGAGTACCAGTTACGTTATGATGTGATCAACGAGTATGCACCTTCACTTATGAGTGCAGAAGAGGTAAAAGCATTTATCGAGCAGAAGTTTGCAGATGTGGTGGCATCTAAGAACAAGGGAATGATAATGAAGAACGTGATGCCGGAATTGAAAGGCAAAGCAGACGGCAAGGTCATCAACGAAGTAGTTGGCGAGCTTTGTAAATAAGTGAGGTACATGCATAGAGTCCGATGATCAGACACAGGATCAGTGTACCCGGAATGCCCGGGAGGATGGTAAGCAGCCGGCGGTAGAACAGGTAGTTTGCAGCACCGAGCAGAATGAATGATATACAGGGAAAGAAGATGTCACGCAAGAAGGATAATTCAAACGTGACATTTTTTTGTAAGCGGAGCATGCAGGCGAGAGTCAGTACAACGTAGCTTACAAACAAGCCGGATACATAGCCGAAGATACCGATCTTAGGAACAAGAATGAGAATGAAACCGATCCGGATTACGGTTGCCAATACGGTCAGGAGCAGATTGTATGTGCTAAGTCCTAATCCGTTTAAGATGCTTGCCAGGACAGAGAAGAGAAAGCTGGTACAGATAGATACCGGCTTTTTTGTTTGCAAAGAAA
Organism: uncultured Clostridium sp.; assembly: GCA_900552885.1. Lineage (GTDB taxonomy): Bacteria > Bacillota > Clostridia > Lachnospirales > Lachnospiraceae > CAG-590. The sequence continues at coordinate 951 of USBM01000105.1, forward strand.
GCAATTCCAATGTCTGGGCCATAGATAAAGAATACAATGGTGGAAAAGATGCCGATCAACAAACAGAATTGCAGACTTTTTTTACATAAGTTTGACAGGTATGCCTGATCTAAGGAAGAATTGGCAGAGGATACGGCGGGTAACAGCATGGTGGACAGGGAATTGGTGATGGTAGATGGGAACATGATGAACGGAAATGCCATGCCGGTGAAGATTCCGTACACTTCTAAGCTTGTAGTGGAACTGTGATAGTAGGAAAGTAATACACTTGGAATCAGGATGGATTCGATACTCTGCAGAGCAGTCAGGGCTAACCGGTTGGTCGTAAGAGGAATGGAATCGGTCAGGAAGATACGGAATATCTGCCGCTTATGAATTGGCGGACAGCAATGGAGCATAGGATTGGTATGCATATGGTGCAACAGGGCGGCTACGGAATAAACAAAGGCGGTTATTTCTCCGATTACAATACCGATCACGGCAAAGGATGCATCGTAGGAACTCCGTACACAGACAAAGGTGGCAGCAAGATAAAGACCTCCTACTTTGGCAGACTGTTCCAAAAAGTCAGAGAACCCATGTACGCCGGATTGTTTTAATCCCAGAAAATACCCGTGAATGGCCCCCTTCATCGCCATAAATGGAATTCCCAATACGAGAATGCGCAGGCAGGGAGAACAGCCCGAAGCATGCAGAATACGGATGCATAGAAAATCTGCATTCCGGTATATAATAGAAGAAGCGGCAAGTGCCAGGAACAGATTCCATATAAAGCAGGTCTGAAAGAAGCGCCAGGCGGTAGAATGATTACCGCGTCTGGTATATTCCGATACTAATTTGGTAAGGGCAAGTTCATTGCCGCAGGTAGTAAAGGAGAATGCAACCAGATAGATCGGAAAAATGAGTTGATAGATTCCAAGTTCTTTCGCACCGATTAAGTGACTTAAGAATATTCTATTATAAAACCCAATGATACGGGTAGCCAGTCCGGTCAGGGTCGGGATCAGAGTGCCCTTGATCACTAGATTGTGTTGTAGAAGCTGAAGTAATTGGCTATGGAGTCGTTTCGGATTCATGGACCTTCCCCTTATTTTGTTCCCGGTTGTCGAAAGGGCACCGGGTTATTGATACCATATGCGAATTTTTTGTGATTATGTCAAGATTTTTCTTGACAGTAAAATCAAACACTGATATATTAGCAGTGTAATATCCGACTATTTTAGTGGGAATTGAGGTGGTGAAAGATGAAGTTATCCACAAAAGGACGATATGGACTACGTGCCATGATCGATCTTGCGGATTATTCCGAAGAGATGCCGCAATCGATTGCCTGTATAGCAGCAAGACAATCTATTTCCGACAGCTATTTAGAGCAGTTGATGGCGAAGCTTAAGAAGGCAGGTCTGATCACCAGTATTCGTGGTGCACAGGGCGGTTATGTATTGGCAAAGCCGAGTAAGGAGATCAGTGTAGGAGATATCCTGCGGGCGTTAGAGGATCTGTCACCGGTCAATTGTGTAGGACTTAAGGGAGAGCAGGCATGTGGTGGAAGTGATACCTGTGTGACCCGGAACGTCTGGAAGCGCATTGATGACAGTATACAGCATGCGGTGGATTCGATCTTTTTGAATGAATTAGTCGAAGACAATCGGGCAATGCGTAAGAAGTGTGGTAATGTGAATGTTGAATGTGATTTATAAGGGAGAATAACCCTCGGTAGATGCCGGGTATATCAAAATATATAGAAAGAAGGACATAACAATGGAAGAAAAGAGATTTATCTATTTGGATCATGCGGCAACAACGGCGGCAAGACCGGAAGTTGTGGAGGCGATGCTTCCGTATTTTACAGAGAAGTTTGGCAATCCATCGAGTGTATATACATTTTCTCAGCAGAACAAGGCGGTGATCACACAGTGTCGTGATGTGATCGCCAACAGCCTGAATGCAAAGAGTAACGAGATTTATTTTACGGCAGGTGGTTCTGAGTCAGATAACTGGGCTTTGAAAGCAACTGCAGAGGCTTATGCTTCTAAGGGCAAGCATATTATCACGACAAAGATTGAGCATCATGCCATTTTGCATACTGCACAGTATTTGGAGCAGCGTGGCTTTGAGGTAACTTACTTAGACGTAGACGAGAATGGTCTGGTTAAGCTTGATCAGTTGAAGGCTGCCATTCGTCCGGATACGATTCTGATCTCTGTTATGTTTGCAAATAATGAGATCGGAACAATTGAACCGATCAAGGAGATTGGCGAGATTGCACATGAGCACGGAATCATTTTCCATACAGATGCCGTACAGGCATATGGTCAGGTTCCGATTGATGTAGATGAGTATCATATTGATATGTTAAGTGCCAGTGGACATAAGTTAAATGGTCCTAAGGGAATTGGATTCTTATACATCCGTACCGGCCTTAAGTTAAGAAGCTTTGTACATGGTGGAGCACAGGAGCGCTCAAGACGTGCCGGAACAGAAAATGTAACCGGAATCGTGGGCCTGGCAAAAGCAGTTGAGATCGCATTTGCCACAATGGAAGAGAGAACGAAGAAAGAGACTGCTATGAGAGATCATCTGATCGACCGGTTATTGGCAGAGATTCCGTATGCGAGACTGAATGGACATCGCACGAAGAGACTTCCAAACAATGTGAATATCAGTTTTCAGTTCATTGAAGGTGAGTCTATGCTCATTATGTTAGACATGAAAGGAATCTGTGCATCATCCGGTTCGGCATGTACGTCCGGTTCATTAGATCCGTCCCATGTATTACTTGCAATTGGTCTGCCACACGAGATCGCACACGGTTCTTTGCGTATGACGTTAGGTGAAGAGAATACGATGGAAGAGATGGACTATGTAGCAGATCAGATCAAAGAGATCGTAACAAAACTGCGTGCAATGTCACCATTATATGAGGACTTTGTAAAGAAGAATAAATAATGACAGAATATGAAATGGAGGAATCGTTATGTACAGTGAGAAAGTAATGGATCATTTTACCAACCCGAGAAATATGGGAGAGATAGAGAATGCAAGTGGTGTCGGAACCGTAGGTAATGCAAAGTGCGGTGACATTATGAGAATCTATTTTGATATTGATGAGAACCAGATCATCCGGGATGTGAAGTTCAAGACGTTCGGATGTGGTGCTGCGGTTGCAACCAGTTCTATGGCAACCGAGCTTGTGAAGGGCAAGAGCATATACGAGGCATTAGAGGTTACGAATAAGGCGGTTATGGAAGCATTAGACGGACTTCCACCGGTAAAGGTACACTGTTCTTTGCTGGCAGAGGAAGCCATTCATGCAGCACTCTGGGATTACTGTGAGAAGAATGGGATTAAGATCGAGGGCTTATCGAAGCCGAAGAATGATATCAGTGAAGGGGAAGAAGAAGAGGAGTATTAAACTGATATGAAGAAAAAAGTTGCAGTTGGCATGTCGGGAGGAGTGGATTCTTCGGTAGCAGCCTATCTGTTAAAGGAACAGGGATACGATGTGATTGGTGTAACGATGCAGATCTGGCAGGATGAAGATCCGCTTGCACAGGCAGAAAATGGTGGCTGTTGCGGATTGTCTGCTGTAGATGATGCCAGACGGGTTGCTGACCGGCTGGGCATTCCGTATTATGTACTCAATTTCAAGCGTGAATTCAAAGAGAATGTGATTGACTATTTTATGGATGAATATATGCATGCGAGAACGCCGAATCCGTGTATTGCATGTAACCGCTATGTGAAATGGGAAGCATTGCTGAATCGTGCCAGAGAGCTGGGCTGTGATTATATTGCAACCGGACATTATGCACGGGTGGTACAGCTTGATAACGGAAGATATGCTTTGAAGAAGTCAGCAACAGACCGGAAGGATCAGACGTATGCATTGTATAACCTGACACAGGAACAGCTGGCACATACCCTGATGCCGGTTGGTGAGTATGAGAAGGAGCAGATTCGTGAGATTGCGGCTAAGATCGGATTGTTGATCGCCAATAAGCCGGACAGTCAGGAGATCTGTTTCATTCCGGATAATGATTATGCAGGTTATATTGAGAGAGAGTCCGGTAAGACATTTCCAAAAGGAAACTTTGTAGACTTAGAAGGTAATATACTTGGTACGCATAAAGGTATTATCCATTATACGATCGGACAGCGGAAGGGACTTGGTCTTTCTATGGGAAGTCCGGTATTTGTGGTGGATATCCGTCCGGAGACGAATGAGGTTGTGATTGGAAGTAATTTAGATACCTTTCATGACAGCCTGTATGCGGGTAAGGTGAATCTGATGTCGGTTGATGCATTAGAAGGAGAACGGGAAGTAGTTGCGAAGATCCGTTATTCCCATAAAGGAGCACCTTGCCGGATCAGAATGGTGGATGAGGATACGGTGCTTTGCAAGTTTAAAGAACCGGTACGGGCCATCACACCGGGACAGGCTGTTGTGTTCTATGATGGAGACATTGTGCTTGGGGGTGCAGTCATCGACCGGGTTGCAGAATAATGGATTTGCATTTTATGATAAGTGCGTTATAATTATAAGATACGATTGTCAGTGAATTAGGAGGCATTAATATGACAAAGATTGATATTATTTCTGGATTTTTAGGAGCTGGAAAGACTACTTTGATCAAGAAGCTGATCAAAGAGGGTTTTGAAGGTGAGAAGATTGTATTAATTGAGAATGAGTTTGGTGAGATTGGAATTGATGGTGGATTCTTAAAGGATGCAGGAGTGCAGATCAATGAGATGAATTCCGGTTGTATCTGTTGTTCGTTAGTTGGCGATTTTGGTAAGGCATTGGAACAGGTATTGAATGATTATACGCCGGATCGTATTATCATTGAGCCGTCCGGTGTCGGTAAATTATCGGATGTTATGAAGGCTGTTGCAGATCTGCATGAGTCAAAGGTTGTGATTAATTCTGCTACGGCAGTCGTAGATGCGGTAAAATGCAAGATGTACATGAAGAACTTTGGTGAGTTCTTTAACAACCAGATCGAGAGTGCCGGTACGATTATCTTAAGCAGAACACAGAAGATGAAGGAAGACAAGTTAGAGGCTGTTGTTGCAATGATCAAGGAGCATAATGATAAGGCCAAGATCGTAACAACACCATGGGATGATATTGACGGTAAGCTGATCGTATCTACGATGGAAGGTGAGAAGTCATTAGTAGAAGAATTGTTAGAGGAAGCAAAGGTATGTCCTACCTGTGGACATGTACATGATCACGATCATGAGCATCACCACGATCACGATGAACATGATCATGAGCACCACCACGATCACGATGAGCATGACCATGAGCATGACCATGATCACGATGACCACGATCATGAACATCATCATGACCATGACGGAGAGTGCAGTTGTGGACATCATCACGATCACGATGACCACGATTATGAACATCATCATGACCATGACGGAGAGTGTGGCTGTGGACATGACCACCACCATCATCATGCGGATGAGGTGTTTACAAGCTGGGGTGTTGAGACTCCTCACAAATATACTAAGGTTGAGATTGAGGATATTCTTAAGAAGCTGGCAGATATGGATCATGCAGAATATGGTGTTATTCTTCGTGCCAAAGGAATGGTTCCGAATACAGAAGGTGGATGGATATACTTTGACCTTACACCGGAAGAGTATGAGATCCGTGACGGACAGCCGGATGTTACCGGTAAGCTTTGTGTAATTGGCAGCAAATTAGAAGAGGATAAGATTGCTGCGTTATTCCGTGTATAAAGAAAGGAATTGAGATATGAGAAAACAGGAGAAAGAGATACCGGTATTCGTCTTTATGGGTTTCTTAGAATCCGGCAAGACGCAGTTTTGCAGAGAGACGTTGGTAGATCGTGATTTCACACAGGGAGAACCTACCTTGCTTCTGGTAACAGAGGAAGGCGTGGAGGAATACGACGAGGATGAGCTGAAGAAGCGTAATATATCGGTTGTTTATTTGGAGGAAGAGGATCTCAATACAGAGAAGCTGTTAGATTTGCAGGATGAATATAAGCCGACCCAGGTTATGATCGAGTATAATGGAATGTGGCAGTTGAACAAACTGTTTGAGATCCGTGTACCAAAGGGATGGACGATCGTACAGGTGATCACATTGATCGATTCGACTACATTTACAGTCTATAACAATAATATGAAGTCCTTGATGGCAGAACATATCCAGAATGCAGATATGGTAGTTTATAACCGTTGTACAGAGGATACAGATATCAACACGATGCGTATGGCAGTGAAGACGATCAACCGCCGGGCGCAGATCGTATATGAGAACGTTAACGGTCAGGCACAGATCGATAATGGAGAGATTGAGATACCATACGATCTGGATGCAGATGTGGTAGATGTATTGCAGATTCTTCTTGGCTCGCACAACAAAGAACGATTCATGCTGATGTACTTTGAAAAGTTCCTTGAATGCA
>USBM01000106.1 GCA_900552885.1 uncultured Clostridium sp.
TTGCCAATGATATTGAGCTTAGAATAGAAACTATTATTGAGGGTACTATTACAGAAGCCGGTAAGATTGCATTAGAAGCCAAGTTGTTAAGTGATATCGTAAGAAAGCTTCCTAACAGTGAAGTATTGATTGAGACCAATGCTAACTACCAGGCTAATATCCGTTGTGAACGCTCCAAATTTAATATTCCGGGTACTTCCGGTGAAGATTTCAATTATCTTCCGGAGGTAGAGAAGAATAAGTATATCAGTTTGTCACAGTTTACTTTGAAAGAAGTCATCCGCCAGACGATCTTTAGTATCTCAGATCAAGAGAATACGAAGATCATGACCGGTGAATTATTTGAAGTGAATGGTGATACTCTTAAAGTTGTTTCTTTAGACGGACATAGAATTTCTATCCGTAAAGTCAATCTGAAACAAAGTTATGATAACATGAAGGTTATCGTTCCGGGTAAGACATTGAATGATATAAGTAAGATCTTAACTGGAGATGCGGAAGATGAGATTCGTCTGTATGTAACCGATAAGCATATTTTATTTGAGTTTGATCAGACTAAAGTGGTATCCCGTCTGTTAGAAGGAGAGTTCTATAAGATCGATCAGATGTTATCCAATGATTATGAGACAAAGTTTACAATCAACAAGAAAGAATTTTTAGATTGTATTGACAGAGCATCTTTATTCATTAAGGAATCTGATAAGAAACCAATCGTTATGAATATTGAGAATTCTAATATATATCTCAAGATTGATTCTTCTCTTGGATCTATGAATGAAGAGATTGAGATTAAGAAAGAGGGTAAGGATCTGATAATAGGATTCAATCGAAAGTTTTTAATGGATGCTTTGCGTGTAATTGATGATGAAGAGGTAGACATTTATATGATCAATGCCAAGTCTCCTTGTTTCATCCGTAATGAAGACAGCAGTTATATTTATCTTATTTTACCGGTTAGTATTGCTGCATAGGAGAATCGTATGGAAGTATTAATGTTAAGAGAAAAAGATGATTATATAAATCTGAGCCAGCTTCTGAAAGCAATGAATATGGTAGAATCCGGAGCTATGGCAAAAGAAGTGATAGATGAAGGATTGGTAAAAGTAGATGGAGAAGTAGAATCCAGATACCGTAGAAAGTTATATGATGGAATGATTGTGGAATTTAATGGAAAGAAGATTCAGGTTGTTCAATCTTAGAGATGGCAGGTAGAATCAAATGTATATTAATTCACTAGAACTTAGCCATTATAGAAATTATGATGCTTTGTCAATTTCATTTGAACCGGGTATAACAATTCTATATGGAGATAATGCACAGGGTAAGACTAATATTCTAGAAGCAATCTATATGGCAGGTACTACAAAATCACATCGTGGAACCAAAGACCGGGATGTGATCCAGTTTGGAGAAGAAGAGGCCCATATCAGGCTGAATCTTTCAAAATATGAGGTATCCCATAGAATCGATATGCATCTTAAGAAGAACAAGACAAAAGGTGTTGCCGTTGATGGACAGAGTATCCGTAAAAGTGGTGAATTGTTTGGGATGATACATATTATATTTTTTTCTCCGGAAGATCTCAGTATCATCAAGAATGGTCCTGCGGAGCGGAGAAGGTTCATGAATCTGGAATTGTGCCAGCTTAACAAAGTATATTATTATAATTACATGAATTATAATAAGGCTCTGAACCAGAGAAATACTTTACTGAAACAGATTGCATTTCAACCTTCACTGAAGGATACACTTGATATGTGGGATATGTATCTGATCGAATATGGAACTCATCTGATCAAAGAACGGGAAAACTTCATACAGGAGTTAAATGAGATCGTTAAAGAGATTCATGGACATCTGACCGGTAAGAAGGAATCAATTGAGATTGGATATGACAAGAATGTTTCAATGGAAGATTATGAGAAGATTATGACATCTAAGCGGGATATGGATCTTCGGTATCAATCTACGCAGGTAGGACCACATCGGGATGATATCTGTTTTTATATTAATGGAATTGATGTGAGAAAGTTTGGATCACAGGGACAACAGAGAACAGCAGCATTATCTCTTAAGTTAGCAGAGATTGAACTTGTAAAGTCTATGATTCATGATACGCCAATTCTTTTGTTAGATGATGTAATGAGTGAGTTAGATCATAATCGCAAGCAATTTTTATTAGAGAGTATGCATGAGATTCAGACAATTGTTACCTGTACGGGATATGATGATTTTATTAAGTCAAGAATTCATATTAACCAGATCTATCAGGTGACAAATGGAACAGTATCCCTGATTGAGTAAGATATGATCATTCTGTATCAGATGGAATCTGATTATAGAATATTATGATATAGATAAAGTGAATGTTGTTAAGATTAATAGGAGGAAAGATATGGGTAAGAATGGAGAACAGGAATATGGTGCTGACCAGATTCAGATCTTAGAGGGTTTGGAAGCAGTCCGCAAGAGACCCGGTATGTATATTGGTACAACCTCAGAAAAAGGTTTGCATCACCTGGTATATGAGATTGTAGATAATGCAGTAGATGAGGCACTCGCAGGATATTGTAATGAGATTACTGTTACGATCAATAAGGATGGTTCTGTTACTGTCATTGATAATGGTCGTGGTATTCCAACCGGCATTCAGGAAAAAGCAGGTATTCCGGCTGTTGATGTAGTATTTACAATGTTGCATGCCGGTGGTAAGTTCGGCGGTGGAGGATATAAGGTTGCCGGTGGTCTTCACGGTGTAGGTGCTTCTGTAGTGAATGCACTTTCTGACTGGTTAGAGGTTGAGATATACCGGGATGGTAAGATCCATAAGCAGCGTTATGAGAAAGGTAAGATCATTCATCCATTAGAAGTTATCGGTAACACAAGAAAACGTGGAACTAAAGTAACATTTATGCCGGATGGAACCATCTTCGAGACACTTAACTTTGATTTTGATACATTGAGAACCAGACTTCGTGAGATGGCTTTTCTGACCAAGGGTCTTAAGATCACACTTGCAGACAAGAGAGCTGGCAAGGAGAAGGAACGGGAATTCCACTATGAAGGTGGTATTAAGGAATTCGTACAGTATATCAATCGTCACAAAGATCCATTGTATGATAAGATCATTTACTGTGAAGGAGAAAAAGATGGTGTTGTTGTAGAGGTTGCCATGCAGCACAATAATTCTTACAGTGAATCTGTCTATACATTTGTTAATAATATTGGAACGATTGAAGGTGGAACGCATTTAACCGGTTTCCGTTCTGCTATTACAAAAGTATTCAATGATTATGCGCGTAACAATAAGATGCTCAAGGATAATGAGGATAATCTGTCAGGAGATGATCTTCGAGAAGGTCTTGCTGCAATTGTAAGTATCAAGATCGGAGATCCTCAGTTTGAAAGCCAGACTAAGATCAAGCTTGGTAACTCAGAGGCCCGTACAGCGGTAGACAGTGTAGTAACAGAACAACTTACCATTTTCTTAGAGTTGAATCCAAAGGTTGCTAAGGTGATCGTGAATAAAGCAGTTCAGGCACAACGTGCGAGAATTGCAGCAAGAAAAGCAAGAGATGTTGCCAGAAAGTCAAACTTAAGTGATTCCATGGCACTTCCCGGTAAGCTTGCAGATTGTTCGGACAAGAATCCGGAAAATTGCGAGATTTATATTGTTGAGGGAGATTCCGCTGGTGGATCTGCAAAGACTGCACGTTCCCGTGCAACACAGGCAATTCTTCCACTTCGTGGTAAGATCCTTAACGTAGAGAAAGCAAGAATTGACCGTATTCTTGGTAATGAAGAGATTAAGGCTATGATCACTGCATTTGGTACGGGTATTCATGAGAATTTTGATATCAGTAAATTGCGTTATCATAAGATCATTATCATGACGGATGCCGATGTAGATGGTGCACATATCGCAACTTTGATGCTTACATTCTTCTATCGTTTCATGCCGGAATTGATTCGTCAGGGACATGTATATCTGGCACAGCCACCTCTTTATAAGTTAGAGAAGAACAAGAAGGTATGGTATGCATATAGTGACGAAGAGTTAGATAACATCCTCAAAGAAGTAGGACGTGATCAGAATAATAAGATCCAGCGTTACAAAGGTTTAGGTGAGATGGATGCTACGCAGTTATGGGATACTACTATGGATCCGGAGCATCGTATCTTGCTTCGTGTTGGCATTGAAGATGACAATGAATCTGAAGTAGATCTGACCTTTAATACTTTGATGGGTGATAAGGTAGAACCTCGTAGAGAATTTATTGAGGCAAATGCAAAGTTTGTTAAGAACTTAGATATCTAATATATATTGTTTTGTAATTAGAGAAGGAGAAAAGAATGGAAGACAATATTTTTGATAAGGTAAATGAAGTTGACCTTAAGAAAACCATGGAAAATTATTATATAGATTATGCCATGAGTGTTATTACTTCCCGTGCATTACCGGATGTCAGAGATGGTCTTAAACCTGTTCAGCGAAGAATCCTGTATTCCATGATCGAGTTGAATAACGGACCGGATAAACCACATCGTAAATGTGCCCGTATCGTCGGTGATACGATGGGTAAATATCATCCACATGGTGATACTTCTATCTATGATGCTATGGTTAAACTTGCACAGGAGTGGAATACAAGATATCCGTTAGTAGATGGACATGGTAACTTCGGTTCAGTCGATGGAGACGGTGCGGCTGCCATGCGATACACAGAGGCAAGACTTTCAAAGATCTCTATGGAGATGCTTGCAGATATTAACAAGGATACTGTTGATTTTGCACCAAACTTTGATGAGACAGAAAAAGAACCGGTGGTTCTTCCATCCCGTTATCCGAATCTGTTAGTGAATGGTACAGGTGGTATTGCGGTTGGTATGGCTACGAATATTCCACCACATAATCTTCGGGAAGTCATTAATGCCGTAGTGAAGATCATTGATAATTACATTCAGGAAGACAGAGCAACGACGATTGATGAGATCTTAGAGATCGTGAAGGGACCGGATTTTCCAACGGGTGCTACTATTTTAGGACGTCAGGGTATTGAAGATGCATATCGTACCGGACGTGGTAAGATCAAGATCCGTTCCGTAACTGATATCGAGCCAATGTCAAATGGCAAACAGAGAATTGTAGTAACTGAACTTCCATATATGGTCAACAAAGCAAGACTGATCCAGAATATTGCAACATTAGTGAAAGAGAAGAAGATTGAAGGAATTGCAGAACTTCGTGATGAATCATCCAGAGAAGGTATGCGGATTGCCATTGAGTTAAAGAGAGATACCAATGCCAATGTCATCCTCAATCAGTTATATAAACATACGCAGCTTCAGGATAGCTTTGGTGTTATCTTACTTGCCTTGGTAAATGGCGAGCCAAAGGTACTGAATCTGTTACAGATGTTAGAGTATTATTTAGATCATCAGAAAGAAGTCGTTACAAGACGTACGAAGTTTGATCTGAATAAGGCAGAGGAACGTGCCCACATTTTACAGGGCTTATTGATCGCATTAGACAATATTGATCGTGTAATTGAGATCATTCGTTCTTCTAAGAATGTAGGAGAAGCAAAAGAAAACTTAATCAAGGAATTTGGTTTATCCGATGTGCAGGCTCAGGCAATTGTCGATATGAGACTTCGTGCACTTACCGGTTTGGAACGTGAGAAGTTAGAGAATGAGTATCGGGAACTGATGGAGCGTATAGCAGAATTAAAGGCAATTCTCGCAGATGAACATAAGTTATTAGGCGTGATCAAAGAGGAGATTCTGATCATTGCAACCAAGTATGGAGATGAGAGAAGAACCCATATCGGATTTGATGATGATGATATTACGATCGAAGACCTGATCAAGAAAGAGAATACGGTCATTACAATGACCAAGTTAGGTTATATTAAGAGAATGACAGTTGACAATTTCCGTGCACAGCATAGAGGTGGTAAGGGAATCAAGGGTATGTCTACAATAGATGATGATTTCATTGAAGATCTGTTTATGACAACCACGCATCATTATCTGATGTTCTTTACGAACAGTGGTAAAGTATATCGAATGAAGGCTTATGAGATTCCAGAATCAGCAAGAACATCAAGAGGAACTGCGATTGTGAATCTGTTACAGTTGAATCCGGGTGAGAAGATTACAGCCGTGATCGCTTTGAAGAAGTATGAAGAGGGCAAGTTCTTATTCATGGTAACAAAGAATGGTATCGTGAAGAAGACACCGATTATGGATTATGCAAATGTCAGAAAGACAGGACTTGCTGCAATTACCTTGAAAGACGGCGATGAACTGATTGAGGTAAAAGCAACGGATAATACGAAAGATATTATTATGGTAACAAAGCTTGGTATGTGTATCCGTTTCAATGAGACAGATGTCAGAAGTACCGGCAGAACATCACAGGGTGTGATCGGTATGAACCTGTCAGATGGTGATGAGATCATTGGTATGCAGATGGATACCCAGGGAGAAGATCTGTTGATCGTATCAGAGAATGGTATGGGTAAACGTACTTCTATGGAAGAATTCACTCCACAACGCCGTGGTGGTAAGGGTGTGAAATGTTATAAGATCAACTCCAAGACCGGTAATGTTGTTGGTATGAAGGCAGTTAATGATGATAATGAGATCATGTTGATCTCTACCGAAGGAATTGTAATCCGGTTAGAGTGTAGTTCTATCTCTGAGCTTGGAAGAATTACTTCCGGCGTGAAGCTGATGAAGATGGATGAAGGTAAGGACATTACGGTTGCATCCATTGCAAAGGTTCGTGATAAGTCTCCGGAAGACAGTATCGCAGAATTTGAGGCAGAGCAGGAAAAGGAAGAAAAAGAAGAGAAGAATTAGTAAGAGGATGGGGCTACCTTTGGTAGTCCCATTTTTCAGACAATTCTCCCTAACTTTTGATATTCATGAGAATGGACGATGAATATCTTTGTGTTGTATGATAAACTCTACAGCTTGAAAGATATAAACGTGCTCGGGTTATGCTAACCGTTCCGATGAGCCTCAGACATATAAGAAATTTCAGCTTGAGGGCTTCAATTTCTTATTGAGTCTCATCTCCACAGCATAAAGGTCGCACTTATTATATGTTTTCAATCTGTAGAGTTTCAATATACAGTATTGAGAAATTCATCTGTATGTCATAACATAACTATATCAAAAGTTATTGCCACACCTGATGCCAGTTATTGTTTATGGCAGCGGGAAGGTAAGAAAAAGAAATGAGGACAACAATATGATTAAGTTAATTGCGTCCGATATGGATGGAACACTATTTAATTCAAAACAGGAGATATCTCCGTTAAATATTGCAGCCATTAAACAGGCAGAAAAACAGAATGTGGAATTTATGATC
>USBM01000107.1 GCA_900552885.1 uncultured Clostridium sp.
ATAATTAAATAAATAATATAAATATTCCAACATATAAACATAAAAAAAAACAAAAAAAAAATCCGTTCTGAATAATTATAAAAAAAGAAAGAGAAAATGCTTTGAAGGAATTAAAGCGTGCTTAATTCTACCAGATTGAACATATTCCAGCCACCTGCAAAACTTCTCAAACGGGATAAACAAATTCGCCTATCCCATTCAGGAATATGCTTCATCCGTCACAGGTGCAGTCATACTGCGTTTCTCTTTCTTTTCTGTCTTATATATGTGCAAACTTCTATTCAATAAAAGCTGCTTTTCTAATAATCTGTTGCCAGACTTATCGAACATCTCTCTGCGCCGGCACCCTAGTCAACCAGTTCCTTGCGGATCCGGTCTGCCATATAACCCTCTTCATTCGGAAGATAATCGTAAAAATCCAAGATCTTCACCTGATGATCTTTACAATAAGCCCAGACCTCCCGATTGGCAGCATGGTTATACTGAACATAATCATCCCACAAACGAATGAGCAGCACCCGTCTTCCATCCTGATAAATCCCATAGGAAATATCATCCGGTTCGCAGTAACAGCGGGAACGGTCATGTACATAGATATCCTCACCAAACTCCTGTTCCAACTCACGAAGAGTAACCCGGCGCCGGATCTCATAATCTCCGGCTTCCTCAACCACCTTGGTAAGCTTCTCGTCAAAAGAACGGTAAGCCTGTTCCTGCGTTCTTCCTCCCCAGATGTCATTGCCACCCGCATTTGTCATGGAAGATACCGCCGAAGTAACACTCCGAACAGCATCTCCAATCTCATTATCTCCATGTACTACTTCGGACAATTTGTCAGACACAACATCCCCAAGTGCCTGTGCTCCTTTGTTCAACAACCGATCCAAAAATCCCATAGATTACCTCCTCTTATCTCTACCCGCATGCGGCTATTGCACGGACCGAGCAGGTCTGCTCCTACCCGATTTCGCAAGTTGCCGTAATCACTCTTTCCGATTAAGAAAGCTGTGCTAATCTTTCATTAACCGTAGCTAACATTCCGGTATATTTCTCTAACTTCGCCTTCTCTTCCTCGATCTTAGCTGCCGGTGCCTTGCCTACAAAATTCGGATTGTTAAGCATTCCGTTACAACGTTTGATCTCGCCTTCCAAACGCTTCTGCTCTTTCTTCAGACGTTCAATCTCCTTGTCGATATCAACCAGCTCTGCAAATGGCATATAGACAACCGCATCATGGATAACGGTAGACACCGCATCATCTGCAATACCGGTCTTATCTGCCTGAACAATTACCTCGGAAGCAAATCCTAAGGTTGCGAAGAATACCTTGGCATCCTCAAAGATGTTGCGAATCTCCTCCTTCTCAGAAACCACATATACGGTTGCTTTCTTGCTGTTTGGTACATTCATCTCTGCACGCAGGTTACGGATTCCTCTTACCGCATCCTTGATCGTGTCAACCGCCTTCTCATCTGCCTCAAAGTTCCATTCCTCCTTGAACTCCGGCCAGCTTGAAATCATAATAGACTCTTCCTCATCCTGAAGTGTGGTGAAGATCTCCTCTGTTACGAACGGCATATATGGATGCAATAATTTCAGTGCATTGATCAAAACGGTCTTAAGCGTCCAAAGAGCAGCTGCCTTTGTCTCATCCTCATCATTGTAAAGTCTTGGCTTCACCATCTCGATGTACCAGTCACAGAACTCTTCCCAAATGAAATCATACACCTTAGAAGCTGCAATACCAAGCTCAAACTTGTCTAAGTTCTCTGTCATATCCTTTGCTAATACGTTCACTTTAGACAAGATCCAACGATCTGCCAATGTCAATGTGTTGAGATCGACATCCTTTACATCCGCTTTCTCAATATTCATCATAATGAAACGGGATGCATTCCAAACCTTATTCGCAAAGTTACGGCTTGCCTCTACACGCTCCCAATAGAAACGCATATCATTTCCCGGTGCATTACCGGTGATCAAAGTGAAACGAAGCGCATCCGCACCGTACTTGTCAATAACTTCTAATGGATCAATACCGTTACCTAACGACTTACTCATCTTACGACCCTGATCGTCACGAACCAGACCATGGAATAATACGGTATGGAACGGAAGCTTACCAGTCTGCTCGATTGAAGAGAATACCATACGGATTACCCAGAAGAAAATGATATCATATCCGGTTACCAATACATCCGTTGGGAAGAAATAATCCATCTCCTCTGTCTTCTTTGGCCAGCCAAGTGTTGAGAATGGCCATAATGCAGATGAGAACCAGGTATCCAATGTATCCGGGTCCTGTTTCATATTGCTGCTGCCACATTTCGGACAGGTGCATACATTTTCCTTGGAAACAGTAATCTCACCACAATCCTGACAGTAATATGCCGGAATCCGGTGTCCCCACCAAAGCTGTCTGGATACACACCAGTCACGGATATTCTCTAACCAGTTGTAATAGTTCTTATTCATACGCTCCGGAATCAGCTTAAGCTCTCCGTTCTTAACAGCCTCCAAAGCCGGTTTTGCCATCTCTGACATCTTTACAAACCACTGTGGCTTGATCATTGGCTCAACCGTTGTCTTACAACGATCATGCGTACCTACGCTATGGCTGTGTGGTACAACCTTAACCAGTAAGCCCTCTGCCTCTAAGTCTGCTACCATTGCCTTACGAGCCTCATAACGATCCATACCGGCATACTTGCCACCCAGATTGTTGATCGTTGCGTCGTCATTTAAGATATTGATCTCCTCTAAGTTATGACGCTTACCAACCTCAAAGTCATTTGGGTCATGCGCTGGTGTAATCTTCACACAACCGGTTCCAAATTCTTTATCTACATAAGGATCGGCAATGACCGGAATCTCACGGTCTGTCAAAGGCAGCTTCAACATCTTACCGATGATATCCTGATATCTCTCATCCTCCGGATTCACAGCAACGGCTGTATCACCAAGTAATGTCTCCGGACGGGTTGTTGCGATCTCTACATATCTTCCTTCTTCTCCAACAATCGGATAATTAATATGCCAGAAGAAACCATCCTGGTCTACATGCTCTACCTCGGCATCGGAAATGGTTGTCTGACATACCGGACACCAGTTGACGATACGGGAACCCTTGTAGATCCAACCCTTCTCATATAACTTGCAGAATACTTCATTTACCGCTTCATTATTGCCTTCATCCATTGTGAAACGCTCTCTATCCCAGTCAGCAGAAGATCCTAACTTCTTAAGCTGGTTGATGATACGTCCGCCGTACTCTGCTTTCCACTCCCAGGCTTTCTCTAAGAACCCCTCTCTTCCAAGATCCTCTTTGTCGATGCCCTGTTTCTTCAATGCATCAATGATCTTCACCTCTGTTGCGATCGCTGCATGGTCAGTTCCCGGCTGCCACAATGCATTGTAGCCCTGCATTCTTTTATAGCGGATCAGAATATCCTGCATGGTATTATCTAATGCGTGTCCCATATGCAGCTGTCCGGTAATATTAGGAGGCGGCATTACAATGGTAAATGGCTTCTTGCTTCGATCCACTTCAGCGTGGAAATACTTCTTGTCTAACCAATTCTTGTAGATACGGTCTTCCATCTCGGAAGGATTATAATTCTTTTCCAATTCCTTTGACATATTCTTGTTCTCCTTTTTATTATATGTGGCGATATGAAAAAAGCCCTCACGCACATCATGTACGTAAGGGCGAATTCGCGGTACCACCTTAACTTATTACTTGTCTTGTCCGTTAACGGGGACGATGCGGCACAACCTACTGTAAGTTCAGTCATGCGGTTCAAAAGCTACCTTCAAAACCTTCTTCTTGAAATGATCTTCCAGCCGATGAATCATTCTCTCTTGCAAGGAACAGTTTCTACTCCTCTTTCTCACAACCTTTAACTGTGTCTAGTTTAAGGGATTCTGCGGAAAATGTCAACTTCTAATTATCAGATTGCCTCCAACGCCTGGCTAAGATCTGCGATCAAATCTTCCTTATCCTCTAAGCCGCAGGAAATACGGATCAGCCCTGCCGGAACACCCGCTGCAATCAACTGCTCCTCGGTCATCTGACGATGCGTTGAAGTTGCCGGATTCAGACAGCAGGTTCTTGCATCTGCTACATGTGTCTCGATTGCTGCCAGCTTCAGGTGCTTCATAAATACTTCAGCCGCCGGTCTGCCACCCTCTAACTCAAAGGATACCACACCACAGCCGCCATTTGGCAGATACTTCTGTGCTACTTCATAATATGGATCACTTGGCAATCCGGAATAATTCACCTTCGTTACCTTTGGATGCTTCTCTAAGAATTCAGCCACCGCCTGACCATTCTCCACATGTCTTGGCATTCTGACATGCAAAGACTCCAGACCAAGGTTCAATATAAATGCATTCTGTGGGGACTGCATACATCCAAAGTCGCGCATCAACTGTGCGGTGCATTTTGTGATAAATGCGCCCTCCTTGCCAAATCGTTCTGCATAAGTAATGCCGTGGTAAGAATCATCCGGTGTGCAAAGCCCCGGGAACTTATCTGCATGTGCCATCCAGTCAAACTTACCGGAATCCACAATCACACCGCCTAATGCGGCACCATGACCGTCCATGTACTTTGTGGTCGAATGGGTTACAATATCTGCTCCCCACTCGATCGGACGACAATTGACCGGTGTTGGGAATGTATTATCCACGATCAGCGGAACACCATGTACATGTGCTGCTTTTGCAAACTTCTCAATATCCAATACCGTAAGTGCCGGGTTAGCGATCGTCTCACCGAATACCGCTCTTGTGTTGTCCTGAAATGCTGCATCTAACTCGTCTTCTGTGCAATCCGGCGATACAAAGGTTACCGTAATTCCCATCTTTGCCATAGTCACGGAGATCAGATTAAAGGTTCCTCCATAAATAGAAGAAGATGCTACAATATGACTTCCGCACTCGCATATATTAAACAGTGCCATGAAGTTCGCTGCCTGGCCGGAAGAAGTAAGCATAGCTGCACTGCCACCCTCTAATGCTGCTATCTTCGCTGCAACCATATCGTTAGTTGGATTCTGCAGACGGGAATAGAAATATCCTTCCGCCTCTAAATCAAATAATTTACCCATATCCTCACTTGTGTCATACTTAAATGTCGTAGACTGAATAATCGGAATCTGTCTCGGTTCTCCATTGCCCGGTGTGTAACCCGCCTGTACGCATTTTGTGCTCATCTTGTAATCTTCCATCCTTCATACCTCTCTTATATATACTTCTCATAGGTTTCTCTGACTTCGGTATTCCCTACCATTATCAAAAACTGTCCTCTCATTCCAAAATGGGATATACAGCCCTTACTAACATCATTTTCTTACGTTATCCTTTAAAATCTATATGCTGTAGTCTAGTTCACCTATAGGAATATAGTAGCACATTCCAACCCAAAAGAAAACCTTATCTAATGAGATTTCCTTCTGTTCCGATTCTACTACAATACCCCAGTGCAAATCAACCAAATAACTTGACTTTTCCTTCTATATTGAGTACAATTTACTTTAATTGATAAAAGCGTTAAAGCTTTAAATTTCTGATGTAACTATCAGACATCAGAGCAATGATATTACATTACAAAAGGAGAAGGAAAATGCCTATTACAGAGTTACTAGAGCGTAATGCGAAGGACTATGCCAATGACATCTGTTTGGTTGAGATCAACCCGGAAGTCAAAGAGGTCCGTCGCGTTACCTGGAAAGAATATGAATTGATGGAGCCGAACCCAACAACACATTACCGTCGGGAGATTACCTGGCATGTCATGAACGAGAAAGCGAATCGTTTTGCGAATCTGCTGATCAGCCGCGGCATCAAGAAAGGCGATAAGGTCGGCATTTTATTAATGAACTGCTTGGAATGGTTGCCGATCTACTTCGGAATCCTGAAGACCGGTGCGTTAGCTGTACCACTCAACTTCCGCTATGCACCGGATGAGATTGAATACTGCGTGAAGCTAGCAGACGTTGACATTCTTGTGTTTGGTCCGGAATTCATCGGTCGTGTAGAAGAGATTGCTGACAATATCAGCAAGAACCGTCTGTTGTTCTATGTTGGAGATAACTGCCCGACATTTGCTGAAGATTACAATGCGATGACCGCAAACTGTTCTTCCCTGTCACCGGATATTCCACTGACAGATGAAGACGACGCAGCCATCTATTTCTCATCCGGAACCACCGGATTCCCGAAAGCGATCCTGCATAACCATGAGAGCTTAATGCATTCTGCACGGGTAGAGCAAAACCATCATGGACAGACAAGAGATGATGTATTCTTATGTATCCCTCCTCTGTATCATACCGGAGCAAAGATGCACTGGTTCGGAAGTCTGTTATCCGGAAGCAAGGCAGTCCTGTTAAAGGGAACCAAGCCGGAATACATCTTAGATGCCGTATCCAAGGAACAGTGTACGATCGTATGGCTGTTAGTACCATGGGCACAGGATATCTTAGAAGCATTAGACAGCGGCCGTGTGAAGTTAGAAGATTACAAGTTAGACCAGTGGCGTCTGATGCACATTGGTGCACAGCCGGTTCCACCTAGTCTGATCAAGAAGTGGAAGGAATACTTCCCGAATCATCAATACGATACCAATTATGGTCTGAGTGAATCTATCGGACCTGGTTGTGTCCATTTAGGTGTCGATAACATTGATAAGGTCGGTGCGATCGGCAAAGCCGGATATGGCTGGGAAGTTAAGATTGTTGACCCGGATGGAAACACCGTCAACCGCGGTGAAGTTGGCGAGCTTTGTGTCAAAGGCCCTGGTGTCATGACCTGCTACTATCACGATAAGAAAGCAACTGCCGAAGTATTAAAAGATGGCTGGTTATTTACCGGAGATATGGCACAGGAAGATGAGGATGGCTTCATTTTCTTGGTAGACCGTAAGAAAGACGTTATCATCAGTGGTGGTGAGAACTTATATCCGGTACAGATTGAAGACTTTATTCGTACCCATGCCGGAGTACATGACGTTGCAGTTATTGGTCTTCCAGACAAACGTCTTGGAGAGATTGCATGTGCGATCATTGAGCCAAAGGAGAACATCATCCTAACCGAAGACGAGATCAACGAATTATGCCAGCAGCTTCCTCGTTACAAACGTCCACGCAAGATTATATTTGCAGACATTCCAAGAAATCCAACCGGTAAGATTGAGAAACCGAAGCTTCGTGAAATGTATGCAGGTGGAAGTGTTGTTGACGCCCAAAACCACGGTTAATCCTATCACCCTTGCACAGCGTAAGTGAGGACGTGACGCACATGTTTTAGGTTGTGAACCCGGCTTTAGGGTGGTGTCATGTTGCAGCAGGCACATTCGCATTACGACTCG
>USBM01000108.1 GCA_900552885.1 uncultured Clostridium sp.
AACACCGCATAGCAAAAAATATATTCACGAATTCCTCTATAATGGTCTCTGTTAAATGTCCTTCCTTCTCGGCTGTTGCCAAAGTACAAAGTACATCCTCCTCAGAATCATAAATCTGTATTACCGGCTTCATCCTTCTCATCCCTCTCCTCATGATTATCCTATGTTTCATTATAATGGAGTAACACTCATTTGTATAGCAAACCTTTCATCAATTCAAAACCAAACTTTCAGCCAAACTCAAAGAGACTATTGCCATCGGAATCACTCCATTCTGACAATAGTCTCCATTCATTTTATGATTCATAATCCCAAGAAGCAAACCAACCTTAGATGATAATAAACACCATTCCACCGTTACTGTCATTTATGATCTTCTCCATTGTATCCTGCAACCGGATCTGCGAATCATCATTGATCTTGTTCGACTTCGAGATCAAGCCCTCTTCCACCATCTGTTCTACTGTCTTGCCGAATATATTGATCTTCCATAAGGCTTCCGGCGAGGTCTTTAACTGCTCTTTCATGTTGGCAAGGAAATCCTTCGCCTGTTCTTCCGTGCCAACGATCGGTGCAATCTCCGTCGTTACATTTGCCTTGATAAAATGCAGGGATGGTGCATTTGCCTTGATCTTAATGCCGTACTTTGTGCCATGTTTGATCAGCTCCGGTTCTGCTAATGTGATATTCTCCCGATCCGGCATGACTAGACCGTAACCTTTTTGCTGTACACTGTTCATTGCAGCGGCAACATGCTCATATGCCTTGCGCTTGCCTGCTACCTCCTTCAACATGTTAAGAAAATCATATTCATTTTCCACCGGAGCATCTAACAGATTGGTCAGCATTTCATAATAATACTGCTCCGGTATGGTAAGCTTGATATTGACCGTTCCGTCTTTGAGATCTACATGTATAACCGAAGCCTCTTTGATATATTCAGAATCCGTATCCGGCAATTGGTAGACCTGCTTCATTCCCTGCAGATCATTCATAACCTGCTTCGCATATGCAACGACTGCCTGTTTGATCGGATGATCCATATCCAATGTTTCTGCCCATTTCGGAATAAAGAACTGAACCTGACTGATCGGGAATTCTAACAGAATATGTTTGAGTATCTCTAAGATATCCTTACCATGCAGTTGGTCACAATTAACCGGTAATACTTTCACACCATATTGTGCTGTCAGTTCTTCTGCAAGTTCTACCGTCTCCGGGCTTTGCGGTTTCGTGCTGTTCAATATAACAATAAACGGCTTGCCAAGGGATTTCATTTCCTGCACGAATACCTTCTCCACCGGATAGAACTGTTCCCTCACGATCTCTCCAAAGCTGCCATCTCCGGTAATTACAACACCGATTGTTGCATGATCGGTCATGACTTTCTTCGTGCCGATATGCGCTGCCTTTGAAAATGGTATCTCATAATCATACCATGGCGTCTTAACCAGCCGTTCCTTCTCTTCCTCCATATGTCCGGTTGCCCCGTCCACCATATAACCGACACAATCCACTAACCGGATATTCACCTCTGTCTCTTTATTCAACGCAATGGCTGCTGCCTGCTTCGGAATGAACTTCGGTTCCGTTGTTGTGATCGTCTTTCCGGAGCCACTTTGCGGCAGCTCATCAATCGTACGCTGTTTCTCTGCTCCATCCGCCATTCCCGGCAACACCAATGTCTCCATAAACCGTTTAATAAATGTGGATTTACCTGTACGTACCGGTCCGACTACTCCTATGTACATATCTCCTCCGGTACGCCTGCTGATATCCTCATATACATCGAACTGCTCCTTCATAATATCCTCCTTCAAACCTACGTTCAATCACATAGTTATCCTAAGAAGAATATATGCACAAAGCCACAAATTATTCCCAAAAAAACAAAGAGTCATTTGCGACTCTTTCTCATCCGAGCGGAATTCCCCCGCAATGAACTACTTTTCTTTAAAATAAAAAATCCCGTCCTTTTCTTTATGAATTAGACACATCTATGTAGTGAATTATCTCATAAGAAAAGAACGGGAAAACAGATCTATTTATTCATTCCACTGAAGATTCTCTGATTCAGCGGTACGGTCACGCATGAGCAATTTCATGGATACTTCGCGTGCATCCGCTCCATCAAACAATACTTCATTGACAGCCTCTACAATTGGAAGAGATACATGATACTGCTTACCCAGTGCAAGGGCAGATTTGGCAGAATAGACTCCTTCTACAACCATCTTAACCTCATCCATTGCCTCCTGATAAGATTTCCCTTGTCCCATCAGATATCCGGCATTCCGGTTTCTGGAATGCTTGGAAGTACAGGTTACGATCAGATCTCCGATTCCGGAAAGACCTGCCAATGTCTCCATATGACCGCCCATGGCGATCACTAACCGGCTCATCTCTGCAATTCCTCTTGTCATAAGTGCAGCCTTTGTATTGTCGCCAAACCCTAATCCGTCTACAATACCTGCCGCAAGGGCAATAACATTCTTAAGTGAGCCACCCAGTTCAATTCCGATCACATCCGGGCTGGTATAGACACGGAACACATCATTCATAAATACATCTTGAATTGTCTCTGCAACGGCTCTCTCCTTAGATCCTGCCACAATAGTAGTCGGAATCTTCCGTCCTACTTCCTCTGCATGGCTTGGCCCGGACAGAATTCCCACTCTTGCCTGTGGACACTCTTCCTCGATAACGGTTGTCATCGTCTTATCCGTATGCTCTTCAATACCTTTTGCCACATCTACAACAATCGTTCCACCTACAATATATTCCGCTGCAGATTTCATCGTAGAACGTACAAACGGTGAAGGCACCGCACAGACAACCATCTCTGCCCCATCTAGCGCAGCCTGCATATTCGTTGTGAATTCTATTGAACTTGGAACAATGACACCTGGTAATTTGTCACGCTGCTCCCGGTAATCATTCAGCATCAGAACCTCTTCCGGATCGATCGACCATACGGATACCGCATGTCCGTTGCCCGCTAACAGAATGGATAATGCCGTTCCCCAGCTCCCTGCTCCCAAAATACATATTTTCTTCATTCTCAATACCTCCGATCCTTACTCTGTCTTATCCGTACCTTCTTCCGGTTTCTTAGAAAATATCTTATTCTCCTGTCCATGTATCAGTCTCACAATATTAGCTTTGTGACGGTAAAATGCCAGTGCTGCAAACAGGAAGATGATCACATAGCTTTCCATCAACTGATTGTTCGTATATGCTGCATGGGTTACCGGATCCAGATATGCCCCATGCATACCCTGTACAAAGAAAGTGATCCAGAACAGAGTTACTACGATCAGAGATCCGAGTGATACATAACGGGTAATTGCCACGCAGATAATAAAAGCTGCCAGACATACCGCAATAATATGCCAGTCTAATAACCCAAGTACTACTCCGGCTGTAGCCGCAATTCCCTTACCACCCTTAAAGTTCATGTAGAATGGGAAATTATGACCGATTACAACCCCCAGGCCGCTCCATAGGATCATCGGATAAAGGATATCGTGAAAGAACAATGTTCCAATTATCCTTGCCAATACACATGCCGCTACTGCCTTCAGCAGATCTCCAAGAAACACGATCAGTCCGGCCTTCTTTCCCAGTACACGAAGTGCATTCGTCGTGCCGGAGTTACCACTTCCATATTCCCGGATATCAATTCCGTGAAGCTTACCATATATATAAGCCGTCTGAACCAAGCCAAAACAATAACCAATAACAATACAAAGTATCCGTATTAGAATTTCCATAGTGTCTATCAACCTTTCTCTTTTCTCTCCCGGTAGATGAACCGAAGTGGTGTACCCTTGAATCCAAAGGCATCCCGGAACCGGTTCTCAATATATCTTGTATAAGAAAAATGTGTCAGATTCTTGTCATTCACAAAGATAACAAATGTAGGCGGCTTCACTGCAACCTCTGTTACATAATATAACCGTAACTTCTTACCCTTATCAGACGGTGGTTCCTGCAATGCAACTGCTTCTGTCAGAATCTCATTTAATACACCCGTACCAATACGCAGTGCATGATTGTCCACTACCATATCAATCACATCAAACAGCTTTGGCATTCTCTGTCCTGTCTTTGCTGAGATGAAGATAATCTCTGCATATGGCAGGAAAGAAAGGATTCTGCGGATATCCTCTGTGAACTTATAGATCGTCTTATCGTTCTTCTCAACCGCATCCCACTTGTTAACCGCTATGATCATTCCCTTGCCGCGCTCATGTGCAATTCCAGCAATCTTCGCATCCTGCTCTGTGACACCTTCCGTTGCATCAATGACAAGCACACACACATCCGCACGTTCTACCGCTGTTACGGTACGAATAATCGAGAATCGTTCAATCTCTTCCTTGATCTTATTCTTCCGACGCAGTCCTGCCGTATCAATAAAGACATACTCCCTGTCATTCCTTGTTACAACGGTGTCAATTGCATCTCTTGTCGTTCCGGCAATATCTGATACGATAACACGGTCTTCCCCTAACAGCTTATTAATGATCGAGCTCTTGCCTACATTCGGCTTTCCGATAATTGCAACTTTCGGACGATCATCCTCTTCTTCTATCTTCATCTCGTCCGTAAAATGTGATACCACTTCATCTAACATATCACCAAGTCCTAACTGGGATGCTGCTGATACCGGGAATGGATCTCCTAACCCTAAGTTATAGAACTCATATACATCCGGCATGAACTTATCAAAATTATCTACCTTATTCACCACCAATACAACCGGCTTATGGGAACGCCGCAGCATATCTGCCACCTTGTGATCCGCATCCACCAGTCCCTGTCTCACATCCACCAGGAATATGATAACGTCTGCAGTATCCATTGCAATCTGTGCCTGTGCACGCATGCTTTTAATAATAATATCTTCACTTTCCGGCTCAATACCACCGGTATCGATCATGGTAAAATGATAGTCTAACCAGTTCACATCTGCATAGATCCGGTCTCTTGTCACACCCGGTGTATCTTTTACAATGGATATCTTCGAGCCGGCTAATACATTGAACAACGTTGACTTCCCTACATTCGGACGGCCAACAATAGCCACGATTGGTTTACTCATTGTCTTTCTCCTTCTATTCGTCTAGAACTTCACTTAGTTTACAATAGGCACAATTATTTGTAAAGCCTTATCTATTGTATTTTCAGACTTTCCTCATATACTCTGCTTCTCCCGCAACATCATAACACCGGCCAGGTTCCCACGTTGTCCGTTGCTGGCACGGTGTGAAAACAACAATTCCGGATTGCAGCAGGTACATAGATCCGTTACATCCAGATGCTCTTCTTTCACGCCGGCATCTAACAGCGTGATCTCACATGCTTTATGCAGGTTCAACTGATATTTGCCATTCTCCTTCCGGTATAACAGGGAATCCCCATAAGAATCCCCGAACACTTCAAGAAAATGCAGCGCCACATCTTCACTTACCTCATAGCAGCTCTGACAGATAGATGGTCCAATGGCACATATAATGTCCTGTGACCGGCTTCCGTATTCTGTTTCCATATAGGTAATCATTTTACCGCCAATCCGTTCGACCGTGCCTCTCCATCCGGAATGTGCCATAGCAATCACCCGTTTCACCGGATCATAGAAGAATAACGGCACACAATCCGCATAGAACGTAATAATCGGAATGTCCGGCTCATCTGTCACCAATCCATCGATCTCTATAATATCACTTTTCCTTGTGATTCCTTTGCCACAATCTTCCTTTGTCACTTTATGGAAATGAGTCAAATGAACCTGATCCGAAAACACCAGTCTGTTCTCATCATATCCAAGTGCTTTAGCAAAACGACGGTGATTCTCTAACACACGTTCTCTGTCATCTCCTCTGGTAAAGCTTAGGTTCATACTGCCGAGATATCCTTCTGATACCCCGCCTAACCGGGTGGAAAAACCATGTATCATGTCCTTTTCATATTGTTCTAACTTTGGAAAAGTAATATACGTTACATCTTCTTTTTTCCTGATATTCGTACTATGATTCCCATTAATATATGTAATCTTTTCCACGCTTATCTCCTTTTTCTTCTGTCAGATTCATTACACAGCTAATATAGATACTCAAATGCATTCGGAATATACCGAATCTGTTTCCCATAGATTGCTGCCACATCAAACCGCACCGGTGTTGACTCCGACAGTCGGTGACTATATAGATAATACAATGCAGCCCGGCTGATCCTACGCTGCTTACCCGGTCCGACTGCCTCTTCAGGCATACCGTATCTATCAGAACTGCGATACTTTACCTCAATAAATACATAGTATTGCCCGTGTCTTGCAATAATATCGACCTCACCCTGCCTGCATCGGTAATTCATCTCTAATATCGTATATCCATGCTCTGACAGGTACTTTCTGATCTGTTGTTCCGCCTCAGCTCCGATCCTTCGTTTATTCCGTTCCCGCATATATCCCCCATTACTAACGTTTCAACTTACTCTTGATCTTATCCATCTTATCGACATACACCAAAATCTCTGCAACTACACCATACAATTCCGGTGGGATCATCTCCCCTAGGTCTAACTTAAGCAATGTATCGGCTAATCCTTCATCCTGATAGGTTGCAACATCGTTCTCTTTTGCTTTTTCGATGATCCGTTCAGCAACTGCTCCCTGTCCGGAAGCCACTACCTGCGGCGCCTGATTTGATGGATCGTAGCTTAATGCAACTGCCTTTCGTTTTTTCTTATCCATATGCTGCCATCCCTCTCTGATCTATGTTCTTGCATCAAATGTATAACGCTTGATGCTTCGTTCTGCATTCTCATCAATGATCTCGTCTACAACTTTATTAATAGATTCCTGTGGCTGTCGTTTCACCACCTCGTTAGTCAGGGAGAATCCACGATCAGCCAACTGCTTCGCTAATTGATTCATATTCTCCGTTACAATATCTACACTATCCTGATCATTCAGATAGAATCTTGCATGCACATTACTGCCTGTCAATGTAACCTTCACATCGGTTGCCCCTAAATGATCCATATCCAGATGGAGCATCACACTGATTCCATCTTTCTTCTGCTGCAGCTTACGTTTATCTGCATATACATAAAGCTCTGAATTCGCCTGCTTATTTGACAGTTTGACCGGCATTTGTGCATAGATCATCTGCTGGTTCAACTCATTCATAAACTGCAGATTCTGACGCATATTCTGAAAATTTTGTTGAAACTCTTTTGGATTACCGCCATTCGATGCTACCGCATCTTCAAAAGACTTTGTATGTTTCAGGATAGATTCATATAATTCATCAATCTCTTTTGGTTCTTTCATCTGCTTCGGGTTG
>USBM01000109.1 GCA_900552885.1 uncultured Clostridium sp.
AATATTTATATGTTAGATTTTCTCATACTTTTATAGTATACAACATGCATTGTATAATTTGCATAAAAAAATTAAAATATTATTTGTTATTTATGCAATTGCACAAATAACGATATTAAGTTATTATAAGGTTAGGGAAGAGTTATAAAAACGGTTAAATTACCTAAAAATAATATGTGCATTTTGACACATTCTGAGAGGAGGGCAGCTCAAGGACGTAACTAATAACAGGTGTTTAACATGGGAGGTATTAACTTGAAAAAGAACAGAAAAAAACAGATCATTGCGATGGCAATGGCAACAACAATGGCATTTACACTCGCACCGGTACCACAGCAGCCATGGTGTATACAGGCAAAGGCGGAACAGGCTATTAATAATATGATTAATGCAAAGGGAGCTTATAAGTTTGATCCGACAAGTACATGGGATAATAATAAGGGAAAAGAAAATAACGTAGAGATTACAACGGATTCGGTGCCACAGGATGGAACAATGCTTGTTATGGATGTTCTGTTGCCGGAAAAGGAAGGAAATGCACCGGCATTTAATGGAAGTATGAAGGCGGTTGGAATTTTAAGACTTGGCTCGAACTGGAACTGGGTGCAGTCGAATGTAACTCCGGGACTTACAAGTGCAGATTTTAAGGATAAGGTAGAGATTGACGGAACAACCTATTATAAGGCGTCGGTAAAGATTCCGTTTGCAGATACGGTTGGTGCAAATGATGCGGATGGCAACTGGAACGGTGATATGCCATTTGCACAGGCAGTAACGGAGCCGGTGAGTGCAGTGACGGTACAATTTGCAGGAGATCAGTGTGATTATGAAGGAGATATTGCAGTTGCAAATGCAGAACTCACACATACAGAAGGTGAGGCGAAACAGACAGCATTGAAAACGTGGGATTTTACGGAAGATGCTGATAGCTGGGAATATGCGGAAGGCTGGGAGTATAAGTACACTGGCGGGGCATCGAAAGTAGAAGCGGTAGATGGTAGATTACAGATAGGTGTAGATTATAGCAAGGATTCCGCGGAAAGCTGGAGTCAGTTATGTGTGCGTCGTTGGGGCAATGTGGATATAGACAGTGCAAATGAGATGACAATGGATTTCTATTATAAGGAAAAGAATATGACAAAGGGCGGATTCGCAATTAAGGCAACCTTGCAAGGTGATGAAGGTGAAGCGACGCTTGCAGAAGTCAATGTTTCTTTGGATCTGACACAGGCAGAGGATGCTGGGAATGGCTGGAAGAAAGTAAAGGTTTCGCTTCCATTTGATTCGGCTATCAGTGGAACCTGTTGCAATATTGCAATCGGTATTGTGGGAAAGAATACGGATTATGCAGGTGATGTTGCTTTGGATGACATTATATTGTTAAAGAAAGAATCCACAGATACATCGGTTGACTCTACAAAAATAGCAGATGTGAATAAGAAAGCGGTTGTCATTACGGATTCGCAATTGGTAACCAATACATCGGAAAAGGAAGAGAAAATAGCAATTACAAAAGAGGTTTCATTGGTGGATCCGAATTCTTCCATTAATACCAAAGCAGTTTATTCGTATTTGAAGGCAATGGGAGAGTCGAAGAGTGTGATCTATGGACATCAGGATGATACATGGCGTAAGGCAGGATCAAAGGATCTTAGTAATTCTGACACGAAAGATGTAACTGGTTCGATATCCGGCATTGTGGGAATTGATGGTTTGTCTTTAACCGGAAATGAGTATAGTGCATCTGAATACAATGCAGCTTTCAAGCCGGAAACAGCATTGCCAGAGACTCCAGCTGGCAATGTACAGGCGGCAGCGCTTCTTACCAATCAGAATATCAAAGAGGGTGCAATCATTACCATGTCATTACATATGCCGAATTTTTCTGTAGTAAAGGAGAATGAGAATTATACGGAGGGGGATCCAACCTATGCCCGATATGATTTTTCCGGATATTCTCCGAATAATCTGAAGGGCAATGTAATGAACCAGATTCTGCCTGGAGGCCAGTATAATGATAAGTTCAATGCTTATCTGGATATGGTGGCGGATTATGCAAAGCAGGTTGATGGAACTATTTTGTTCCGCCCATTCCATGAGAATACAGGAAGCTGGTTCTGGTGGGGTGCTGCATTTTGTGATGCTGCAACTTATAAGAATGTATGGAAGTATACGGTAGAATATCTGAGGGATGAAAAGGATGTACATAATCTGTTATATGTATATGGACCTGGAAGTGAAGCTGCAAATGTAGAGGAATATGGTGAACGTTATCCGGGAGATGCATATGTGGATATGGTAGGTCTTGACATTTACAATGATGCTCCAACAGAGGATAATAACAATACCTGGTTTAAAACATTCCGTAATTCAGTGGGGATTGTTCAGGAGTTTGCCAAGGATCACGAAAAATTAATGGCAGTGACAGAAACTGGAATTAGGAATGAGACACAGAAGAGCGAGAACCAGACGGCATTACTGTCTACCGGTAATCAGGATAAGGACTGGTATCGGAATGTGTTAAATGCAATTTCTGAAACGGATGCGTCCTACTTCCTTCTTTGGGCCAACTTTGGTAAAAAGGATGGATACTATACACCTTATGTAGATAAGGTGAATAAGGATGGTTCGCTACATGGACACGAGATGTTAGATGCGTTCCTTGCATTTTATAATGATCCGAGAACGGTATTTGCATCACAGCAAAAGACGGTTTTGCAGGATATCGATAATACATTGAAGGAAGTACAGAACAAGGATGCAGAGGCTAAGATAGAGGGCTATATTGTATCACCGGTGGCAAGGGATCGTATTCTGGATGGAATTACGGTTAAAGCGAAGGTTAATCAGGCAGGTGAAGAAGATAAGATTACAGTAACATTAAAGGCAAAACAGGAAAAAACAGTAGATGCTGTTAAGACAGGAAAGTATTATGTTGCTGAACTATCCAGAGAAGATATCGTATCACTTGGAGAGGATAATGGAACGATTACGTTAGCAGCAAACGGAACGGTGCTGGATCAGATTGGTGTGATCTTTAATAAAGAGAAACCAAAGGAGGATCCTTATGAGATTGATGGTTTTGAAAACTATTCCGGTGTGGATTCTTTATTGACAGCTGCGTGGACAACCAATAAAGCAAGTGGTTGTACCATAAAGTTAGGTTTGGATAAGGAAAAAGCATTAGATGGTGATTATGCCATGAAGTTTGATTATGTAGAAGGAAAAGGAGGCTGGGCAGGAGCAACGATTGCAAAGGAGGTAGATTGGTCTGCGTGTAACGCACTGCAGTTCTACACCATTCCGGATGGAAACAATCAGAAAGTGGTTGTACAGATTACTGCGAATGGAATGGTATATGAAGCATATATGAATACTTATAAAGAATACTGTAATACGAAAGAGCCGTTAAAGGTAACTATTCCATTTGAGGAATTTTGTGCGAGAGACACGACAGGAAATCCAAAGGGTGGATTGGTATCAGATAAAGGCAAGATAGAATCTGTTGGACTCTGGGTTAATGCAGTGGATGATAGTGAAGCGATGACGGAAGAAGGAGTATCCGGTACTATTTATTATGATAAGATTACTGCTGTAAAAGATACGGTGGAAGGCGTTGTTATCAAATCTGCAAAGGAAGTAGTGAAACCGAATGAGAAAACAGATTCCGATACAACAGAACAACCAAAGCCAACAGAACAACCGGGATCAACAGAAGTGCCAAAGTCAACAGAACCGGTAACGACAGTTTCTGGAACTACACAGGCAGTGAATAAGCAGGAGAATCCGCTTGTAAAGGATAATGATGAGGTGACAGACGGCAATAACCGGTATCAGGTACTTAGTGTGGAAGGAAAGACAGTAGCGTTCTGTGCACCAACCCGTAAGAATGTGACAAGTATTGTGATTCCGGATACGGTTACGATCAATGGACAGATATATCAGGTGGTCAGTATTGCAAAGAATGCTTGTAAGAACTGTAAGAAACTTAACAAGATTGTGATTGGCAAGAATATCACGGTAATTGGTAAGAATGCGTTCAAGAATTGCAAGAACGTGAAGAAAGTTATTGTTAAGACAAAGAAGTTGAAGAGTGTTGGTAGAAACGCATTCAAGGGACTGAATAAAAAGGCAAGGATTAAGGTTCCAGCTTCTAAATATAAGAAGTATCAGAAGTTGTTTCAGAAGAAGGGACAACCGAAAGGGGTTCGTATTATAAAATAAATATAACGAACTGAGGATTGTGATGAGAAAGACGTCTTTGAAGGAGGGCGTCTTTTTCTTATGTAGACAGTGTCCGGTATGGAAAGGATGACAGGCTCTGTCGTGATATGATATAATGAATGCATTCGCGTAAGAACGCATGAAGGAAAGAAGATCATAACATGAAAAAAATTGTTGTAGCAGTTGATTCCTTTAAGGGGAGTATGACTTCTCTTGAGGCAGGCAATGCGGTGAAAACAGGTATACATAAGATGCATTCAGATTCGAAGGTAGAGGTCTATCCGGTTGCGGATGGCGGAGAGGGAACGGTAGAAGCATTGACTTATCAAAAGGAAATACAGGAACGTACCTGCATGGTGACGGGACCGTTAGGAGAACGGATTGAATCCTCTTATATATGGTATGAAGGGGAAAATGGACGAACAGCGGTGATTGAGATGTCAGCGGCAGCAGGACTTCCGCTTGTGCCGGACGAAAAACGCAATCCTATGCATACAACAACATATGGAGTTGGGGAATTGATCCGGGATGCTATCTGGCAGGGGTGCAGAAGATTCCTTATTGGAATTGGAGGAAGTGCAACGAATGATGCGGGTATTGGTATGTTGCAGGCATTAGGATATCATTTCTTTGATCAGAATGGAAATGAGGTTGCTTATGGAGCAGAGGGACTCTCTAAGATTGCGGATATTGGATTTGAGGATGTATTGTTGGAACTTTCGTCTTGTCGGTTTCAGATTGCGTGTGATGTGACCAATCCATTAGTTGGGACGAATGGCTGTAGTGTTGTGTATGGTCCTCAAAAGGGAGCGGATGCAGATATGACAGATACGATGGATGCATCTATGAAACGGTTTGCAGATCTGGTGGAGCATATTGCGATGTGTGATATGGGGACGATTCATCCGAATGGAACCCGTAATGCACCGGGAACAGGGGCAGCGGGAGGATTAGGATATGCATTTTTGATGTTTCTGAATGCAGAGCTTCGACCGGGAATTGATATCGTGTTGGATGAGATTGGATTAGAACAGGCAATTGTGGATGCGGACCTTGTGGTTACGGGAGAGGGACGGTTAGATGCACAGACTTTGATGGGAAAGACCCCTGCAGGAGTTGCACAGCTTGCTAAGAAATATGGAAAACAAGTGATTGCAGTTGCAGGCTGTTTTGGAGAAGGCGTAGAACAGTGTGAACAAAGTGATTTGTTTGATGCCTGTTTTGCAGTGGATGATATATTGACGGAGGAGGAGAAAAAGCATGCGATGGAAAAGGAGTTTGCCATTGCGAATCTACAGCGATTGATCACTCAATGTCTGGATGAAAAGAAAGTGGCGGTACTATTTCCGGGAATCGGATATCATACAGATAAGCCATTATTATATTATAGTAAGAAACTTGCCAAGGAGCGGGAATATGAGATTATAGAGATAAAGTATGGGGAATTACCGTCCGGAGTGAAGGGTAATCCAGACAAGATGATAGAGGCATTTCGCAAGGCATTACATTATGCAACGGAACAGTTAACTACAGTTAAATTTACCACATATAATGAAGTTTTATTTATTTCCAAAAGTGTGGGAACTGCGGTCGCGGCTGCTTATGCGAAGCAATATAACATAAATGCAAGACAGATATATTATACACCGGTTGCAGAATCCTTTGATGCAATCGGACAAGAGGGGATTGTATTTCATGGAACCGCTGATCCGTGGGCAGAGACGGCAACGATTCAGGAAGAATGCGAAAAAAGAGGATTGCCGTTGTATCTTACTGAGAATGCCAATCATTCCATGGAGACGGGTGTTGTGGAAAGAGATCTTGAGATTATGCAGGCACAGCAGCAGATTGAGGCCAGCAAGGTGAGCGTAAACGGATGCATCGAACTTGCACTTCAGGACAACAAGGGGCAGGTACGCCGTCTCTCCGACCTCAAGGGCAAGGTGGTACTGCTCGACTTCCATCTCTTCGCCAGCAAAGAGAGCACCAAGCGCATCATGATGTTGCGTGAACTCTACAACAAGTATCATGCTGCCGGACTGGAGATTTATCAGGTATCAGTAGACCCTGACGAGCACTTCTGGAAGACCTCTACCGCTGCCATCCCTTGGATTTGCGTACGCGATGAAGATGGCATTCAGGGCAAGAGTCTGGCTCTCTACAATGTACAGAGCATTCCTACCTTCTTCCTGATCGACCGCACCAACACCCTGCAGGCACGTGATGCACAGATTAAGGACATAGAGGCAGCCATCAAGAACCTTCTTTAAGATAACCAGGAGTTAGAAGTTTGGAGAGAACAGTTTCGGCTTTTCATCTTCCAGCTTCTAACTCTTATTCTTTAACGTCAGTTCTGTATCTGCTTTCATGATAACATAGATGGCAATATCAGAATACGAACCATACAAGGAACTTAAGAACAAAAAAACAATAAACTTTTAAACCCTAAAAAATGAATAAGAAATTTTTAGCAATGGCAGCCTTGGCGCTTATCACAACTGGAGCACAGGCTAAAGTAAAGTTGCCACACATCTTGGGTGACAACATGATTTTACAGCAAAACACAGAGGCTAGCCTCTGGGGATGGGATAAACCAGGAACCACAGTAGAGGTAACCACCTCATGGTCTGGGCAGAAATATTCTGCCAAGACCGGAAAGGATGGCAAATGGGCTATCAAAGTACAAACCCCGAAGGCGAGCTACACCCCACTCTCTATCACTTTCGATGATGGCGAAAAGACCACTCTCAACAATGTGCTGGCAGGAGAAGTATGGGTTTGTGCAGGTCAGAGCAACATGGAGATGCCTGTAAAAGGATTCGGCAACTGCCCTGTAGAAGGTTACAACAAGGCGGTGCTCGAAGCAAACCAGTACAAAGGCGTACATTACGTAAAGATTCCTAGCGTAATGAGCAGCAAACCGTTAGATGATGCCAACTGCGAATGGAAGGAGGTTAACCCGGAAACCGTAGGCGATGCATCTGCTACAGGATACTTCTTTGCACAGGTAATAAACAAGACTCTTGATATTCCGGTAGGTCTGGTCATGGCAAACAAGGGTGGAAGCCGTGTAGAAAGCTGGCTCGACCGCGACTACCTGAAGAAGAACACCAAGGAAGA
>USBM01000110.1 GCA_900552885.1 uncultured Clostridium sp.
AGTCGGTATCTGTTCCGATGGAGACAGGTATTCTTTCTATTGATTCTATGTTTCCAATCGGTCGTGGACAACGTGAGTTGATCATCGGTGACCGTCAGACCGGTAAGACATCGATTGCAATGGATACCATTTTGAATCAGAAGGGTAAGGATGTGATCTGTGTCTATGTCGCAATCGGACAGAAGGCATCTACAATCGCTAAGTTAGTAAATACTTTGAAGAAAAATAACGCGATGGAGTATACGATCATCGTATCGGCAACGGCATCAGATCCGGCACCGCTTCAGTACATTGCTCCATATTCCGGAACGGCACTTGCAGAGTATTTTATGTATCAGGGTAAGGATGTATTGATCGTTTATGATGATCTGTCAAAGCATGCAGTTGCATACCGTGCAATTTCCTTACTGTTAGAGCGCTCTCCGGGTCGTGAAGCCTATCCTGGTGACGTATTCTATCTGCACTCCAGATTGTTAGAGCGTTCTTCCAGAATTACACCGGAAGCAGGTGGAGGTTCCATTACGGCACTTCCGATTATTGAGACACAGGCAGGAGATGTATCCGCATACATTCCGACAAATGTTATTTCTATTACAGATGGTCAGATCTATCTGGAAAGTGAGTTGTTTAATGCAGGACAGCGTCCGGCGGTTAATGTCGGTCTTTCCGTATCCCGTGTAGGTGGTGCGGCACAGACCAAAGCAATGAAGAAGGCTGCAGGTAGTGTTCGTATTGATCTTGCACAGTACCGTGAGATGGAAGTATTTACCCAGTTCTCTTCCGATCTGGATGAGGGTACCAAGAAACAATTGGCACACGGACGTTCTTTGATGGAGTTGTTGAAGCAACCGCTAGGGCATCCATTTACCATGGCAGAACAGGTTATCACATTGGTATCTGCCAATGCACATATATTCAGTGATGTACCGGCTGACAAGATCAAACAGTTCCGTTTGGAGCTGTTAAAGGATTTTGCAGTAAATCATTCCGATATTATCAGCCAGTTAGAGGCATCCAAAGACCTGTCGGAGGATGTGAAAGAATCCATTGTGGAAGCAGCGACCGAATTCAAGGCTCAGGCATTTCAGTCAGAAGAGGCACATGAAGAATAGAAGCTGTGAATACAGAATGGAGGTAGAAAAGTGGCAAATGCAAAGGAAATATCCAATCGAATAAAAAGTATTCAGGATACCATGAAAATTACAAAAGCCATGTACATGATGTCTTCCATGAAACTTCGGAAAGCAAGACAGAAGTTAGACAGCACAGAACCATATTTCTATGGTCTGCAGGAGCAGATCTCTGATATTTTACTGCATTTTCCGGATATGCAGCATTTGTATTTTGATAACCGTGGTAAGGACTTGAACGAACCGGTTAAGAAGAAAGCATTTGTTGTTATCACCGGTGATAAGGGAATGGCAGGTGCGTATAATCATAATGTGTTGAAAGAGGCGAGTGCACTGATCGATCAGGCAGAGAAATACCGCCTGTTAGTGGTAGGCGAGATAGGAAGACAGTATTTTGCAAGCCAGGGATATGATTTAGATGATACATTCCGGTATTCTGCAAACAATCCTTCCATTCATCGTGCAAGAATGATCACGGAGTACATTATAGAGCTGTATAAGCAGGAAGAGATTGATGAAGTGTATGTAATCTTTACCCGTATGGTAAACAGCATGAAGGAAGAAGTGGAGATTAATGAGATCCTTCCACTGAAGACGCATGAGTTTATCAAGCAGGAGTTGTTAGATAGCTCCCAAAAAGGAAAGGGTAATTATGACAAGGAAGCTGCGGATAAGGCAGATGACTGGTTTCTGATCTATCCATCACCGAAGCGGGTGTTGGAGAGATTAGTATATAATTATGTAACAGGTTTTATGTATGGTGTCTTAGTTGAGGGTTCTGCCAGTGAGGAAAATGCCAGAATGATGGCGATGCAGTCGGCAACGGATAATGCGCAGGAGATGTTAAGAGAGCTTTCTGTGGAGTATAACCGTGTCAGACAGGCAGCAATCACGCAGGAGATCACCGAGGTAATTGGTGGTGCCAAGGCCCTTAAGAAGAAAAAGAAGAAACAAGAAAGGTGAGATGTCACACTATGGAAAATAAAGGTAAAATCGTTCAGGTTTCCGGACCTGTCGTAGACGTAGAATTTGAAGATGGCAATCTGCCTTCCATTAAAGATGCATTGTATGTGATGAATAATGGAAAGAAATGTGTGATGGAAGTATCCCAGCATATCGGACACAGTGTGGTTCGCTGTATCATGCTTGCAGCCAGTGAAGGTCTGTGCAGGGATATGGAGGTTGTGGCAACTGGTTCCGGTATTCAGGTTCCTGTTGGAGAACCAACTCTTGGCAGATTGTTCAATGTGTTAGGTGAAACTTTGGATGACAAGGAAAGCTTGGAGAATGCAGAACATTGGTGTATCCACAGAGAGCCTCCTACATTTGAAGAACAGAGCCCGGTTGTTGAGATGTTGGAAACCGGTATTAAAGTCATTGATCTGCTCGCACCTTATGCAAAGGGTGGTAAGATCGGATTGTTCGGTGGTGCAGGTGTTGGTAAGACCGTATTGATTCAGGAGCTGATTCATAATATTGCAACAGAAAGTGGTGGATATTCTATCTTTACTGGTGTTGGAGAGCGTTCTAGAGAGGGTAATGACCTTTGGAACGAGATGAAGGAATCCGGCGTTTTGGATAAGACGGCGTTGGTATTCGGACAGATGAATGAATCACCTGGTGCCCGTATGAGGGTAGCAGAGACCGGACTTACCATGGCAGAGTATTTCCGAGACGTAAAAAAGCAGGATGTGTTGTTATTCATTGATAATATTTTCCGTTTCGTACAGGCCGGTTCTGAGGTGTCTGCATTACTTGGTCGTATGCCATCCGCTGTAGGCTATCAGCCGACATTGGCAAATGATCTTGGTGAATTACAGGAGAGAATTGCATCTACTAAAAATGGTTCTGTTACATCCGTTCAGGCGGTATATGTGCCAGCCGATGACTTGACAGACCCGGCTCCGGCAACTACATTCTCGCATTTGGATGCAACGACTGTTCTTTCACGTAAGATTGTAGAACAGGGTATCTATCCGGCGGTTGATCCGTTAGAGTCTACATCGAGAATTCTGGAAGCAGATGTTGTTGGCGAAGAGCATTATAATGTGGCAAGACAGGTACAGGAGACATTGCAGAAATATAAAGAGTTACAGGATATCATTGCTATTCTTGGTATGGAAGAACTTTCTGACGAGGATAAACAGACAGTATATCGTGCCAGAAAGGTACAGCGTTTCTTGTCTCAGCCATTCCATGTAGCGGAGAACTTTACGGGTATTAAGGGTGAATTTGTACCGGTAGAGGAGACAATCAAAGGATTTAAGGCAATCTTAAATGGAGAGATGGACGAGTATCCGGAAGCTGCATTCTTTAACGTGGGAACGATTGAAGATGTAAAGGCAAAGGCAGCTAAGATGCAGCAGGAATAAGGAAGGTGTAGCTTATGAATACGTTTTCTTTAAAAATTATTGCCTGTGATAGGGTGTTCTATGATGGTCCCTGTGAACTGCTAGTGTTTCCCGGATATGATGGTGAGATGGCAATTATGGCACATCATGAGAGAATGACAACAAGTACCAATATCGGAGAGATTCATTTTCGGACGCCGGATGGAGAGAATCATGTAGCGATTACTTCGGATGGTTTGTTGAAGGTTAAGGATAATACAGTAGAGTTGTTTGTATTCTCAGCAGAGAAACCGGAAGAGATTGATGCATTTCGTGCGCAGGAAGCGAAAGAGCGTGCACAGGAGCAGTTACAGCAAAAGCAGAGCATTATGGAATATCATGTATCTCGTGCGTCACTTGCCAGAGCAATGGCTCGACTGCGTGGATATGATAAATACAATGTGAAATAATAATTCCGTCAAGCAAATAAGCAGCGTGACTGCTTGCAGGCAAAGCTGCTTATTTATTTGACGGATAAACAGACATAAGCAAGTAGGGCGGCAGCCCGGATTGTGCATGTCTGTGTTCGATTTCGAGAGTTCGAAGAACGAAGAAATCGGAATTAGTTTATATAGTGTTAAAAAGGAGACTGGTCACGGTTGTGATCGGTCTTTTTCTTTACAATAAGTGAAAACGTTTTCAAATATTGGGGTTATCAACACTGGGAGCATATGATACACTTACATTATATGGGTGGTCTGGCAGATACGGTAAAGATTTGTAATCCATGAAAGGATGGGATATATATAGTGGCGACAGAGGTTCCATTGCTGTCATATGATTAGGGTATTGCCGGAAACTAATTTAGATAAACATGAGGTGATAAGATGTCAATTAAGAAGATTGCCGAGATAACAGGAACATCCATGGCTACAGTATCAAGAGTGTTGAATAATCCTAATTATAAATGTGCAAAGCCGGGAATACGCGAGCAGATCTGGAAAGTAGCGATGGAGCTTAATTATACACCCAATGAGGCGGCACGTAATCTTAAAAAAGGAATTGGTAATGCACAACAGAATCATTACTATATTGATGTGTTGATGACAAGAATGGATGGAGCTCATCGAGATCCGTTTTTTGAAGAATTGCTTCGTGTGGTGGAGAGTCAGATTCACGATAATGCCTGTATTTTGTCATGTGTCTGGTATCAGTCGGTCTTTTCTGATGACCGTGCATGCGAGAAAGCAAACTTAGATAGTATATTTCGAGATATGTTTGATGAGCAGGAAGAGCACAATGGTTTGATCATTATAGGAAGATGCTGTCCGAAGGTGATCAAACGATTGAAGAAACGGTATAGAAATATTGTATCGATCAACAGAAATTCAACGAATTATGAAGTGGATGAGGTATTATGCGATGGTAAAAAGATTGCTTCTCTTGCTGTGGAATATCTTGTAGAGCTGGGGCACGAACGAATTGCCTATGTAGGAAAGTGTCATGAGGAAGCCAGATATCAAGGATATTCAGAAGTGCTTCGTTTGCATAATATTGATTTTTATCCGGAATATATTGTAGACACCCAGCAGACAGAGAAAGCAGGATTTGCCGCCATGCAGCAATTCCTTCAGATGGATGTTCCTCCGACGGGGATATATTGTGCCAATGACATTACCGCAATTGGTATGTTGAAATGCCTGAATCAGTATCGGAGTCTGCCATATACACCATC
Organism: uncultured Clostridium sp.; assembly: GCA_900552885.1. Classification (GTDB taxonomy): domain Bacteria; phylum Bacillota; class Clostridia; order Lachnospirales; family Lachnospiraceae; genus CAG-590. The sequence continues at coordinate 5,196 of USBM01000110.1, forward strand.
CATCATATCAAGTGATGATATTGAAGAAGGGCAGTTTACAAAGCCGATGTTATCTACCGTCCATCTTCCGAAAGAAAATATGGCAAGGTTTGCAATTCATTTGTTACTTGATCGTATTCAGGGCGGACATACGGAAGTCATCAGGATGGAGTTGGAGGGGAAACTCATGATCCGGAGCAGTTGTACTTCTGTGCAGGAGCTCAATCAACCGGAATATTTTATATGATCACCCTTGCACATGCGCGTCCACCGTCACTTACGCTGTGCAAGGGTAATAGGTTTGTGTCGTAATGCGGATGTAGCAGGAATAGTAGTTTCTCCGTTATTAGTGGTTGCGGTAAAGGTTGCAACAACAGAGTGGTCTGCATCAACAGCATCAAATGTATATGTCGTAATTGCACCTTGGGCGACACCATCGATCGTTACATTTGTTAGTACATAACCTTCATTTGCGGTAAAGGTAAGCGTTGCACTATCTCCGGCATTGATCTGAGTCGGACCCGAAATGCTACCGCCGCCTTCTACGATTGTAAAAATAGTATAGGAACTATCGTTGGAAATTGATTCAGAGGAATCATTTTCTGTATCTTTTTCGGAATCTTCTTTTGTATGGATTGGACAAGTCTGTTCCATGAATCCATCTGGTGGAATAAAGTCAGCATCTGTTAAGGTAATGTCTCCATTTTCATCAGCAGTATAGTGATATGTTGTTGTATCAGGACATTCATCGGTTGCTTTGTAGTGACTTTCGTTACATAAAGTGATAGTCTGATGAAGATCGCAGGTCTTTGTTGGAACAGAGTCTTTTGAAAAGTATTCGGTAATAATGGATTTACATTGGCCTTCTGCCGGAAGCATCCCGGATGTTGCACATACTTTGGCAGTTACAATATCACTTGGCTTCTCGAAGGTTGCAGAAGTATCCTCTCCTTCGGCTTCCACAATCTGATCCATGATCTTACGCCAGATTACCTTATGTGTATTGCTGTTTGAAAAGTTAGTGTTCGAATCATAGCCCATCCAAATGCTGGCGGTATAATATGGAGTTGAACCACAGAACCAGTAATCATAATTGCTGGAGGTAGTTCCGGTTTTACCGGCAACGACCATGCCACTGGATAAGCGGGCTGCGGTACCTGTACCGGAAGTAACAACGTCTTGCATGGCATTATTGATCAACCAGGCGGTAGTTTCTTTCATGACTTGTTTTGTTTCCGGTGTATTATCGATCAATACGTTACCATCATGATCCAACACTTTAGTATAGAAGGTTGGTTCAATATAAGTACCTTTATTTGCAATAGAAGCATAGGCTCCGGTTAATTCTAAGTTGGTGACACCTTCTGTCAGACCACCGAGACACATAGATTCATTAATATCATTTTCTGCAATACCATTGACTGAAGCCTCTCCGTTTTTGAGGGTTGTAATTCCCATGTTACAAAGGTAGTCATATCCAACCTGAGGGGTAACTTCCTGAAAGCATTTGACGGTAATGATATTCATGGAATCTTTGATCGCTGTCCGAATCGTTTGTTGTCCGCGATAGCCGGAATACCAGTTCTTGATCGGAGTTCCGTTACTGTAGTCCGTTGGTTCATCCATAAAGCTGGTTGCTAACGTCATGCCTGCTGTGTCTAATGCAGGAACATAGGTAGATAGAACTTTAAAGGTAGAACCGGGCTGACGCTTGGAGTCAGTTGCACGGTTTAAGGTAAGATTACCATCTTTCGGACCACGTCCTCCGCAGATTGCTTTGACGTATCCGGTTGACTGATCCATGATGACGAAAGAACTTTGTGGCTGAATGGTTGTAGAGAAGGATTCTGCCAGTTCTGTATAGCCGGTCTTTTCAAGAGTGGCAGCCTTATATTCATCTGCTGCAGCACGGGCAGTATCTTCACTCGAATAGATCAGATTATATTTTGGATTCTGTGTCTTTTCTTTATAATAATTAAGCAGATCATTGTTGGAGTAATTGTAGAGATCCCCGTTTTTAGGATCTGTTAGCGTTAAGGCATAATTGAGGGCTACACTGGTTCCGGCTGGGTAGTTATCCGGATCATTGATCTCCTGATCGCATATTTTTTGAATGGTTTC
>USBM01000111.1 GCA_900552885.1 uncultured Clostridium sp.
GATCAAGCGGCAGATATGCAGGGTAGCATCGGTCAGTGCTATCTTCTGCGATGGTGCGTCGAAATGCGAGACGAGCACCAGTCCGTCGCAGAAAGCAGCCAGATGCGCCATCGAGGATGCGCAGGCGCTTAAAAATTCTGAGGCGAAAGCCGTATCACAGACAGCGACCTGTACGTCAGCAGAAACAGCCTCCTCATCGACCAGCGTGCGTTTTTCACAGTCCGCAAAACGAGCCTTGTCCTGTGTCAGGCTGTCCGCCAATGCAAGAAACGTCATTGGGTCCTGACCCGGCAGCATTTCCTTTGGCAGCACTGCCAGCGATTGGAGTGCAGCGATCAGCTGATCCAGGCAGCCGTAGAGCGCCTGAATCGCCTCTTTCTGGTAGAGACGCAGGGCGCGCGCGGTGTGGATCGCAGGATCACGCTCTAACTGGAGCTTCTGCGCGATTTCTCCGATGCGGCGTGTCAGCAGCTTCTGCACAGCGGTCTGGATATTGTGATCCTCTGCCGTAAAATGCAGTCTACCCGCTTCCGCGTCCCAAAGGATTTCCTGCAGATGTACGACAATGCTGTCGCATTCGTCCTCGGTCAGCTTGCCCTCTGCAGCTAATTTTTTGACATGTGCAAAAATAAACCACGCATATTGCGTGGTTTTCTTCCATGTATTCTTCTATCAGTTGTCCTTAATCCCTACACGAATCGCACGTTATCCTGTTGTTGCAACATTCAGATCACTCCGGTTGAACGCAATATGAAGATTGTTACCGTCAACGTTACGGATGACAATAACGTCGTCATTACAACAATGCCCGATGCCAATACTCCATCATTACTCATGTTCTTTGCCATAATATAAGAACTGACCGTCGTTGGTGCTCCTGTTAAGATCAACAGGGCAACCATCTCTTCATTCCGAAAACCCATAGCAACTGCAACCGGAAGAAAGATGCCCGGTATGATCACTAACTTAATAATCGATGCAGCCAGCGTTGGTTTCCATTTCTTAAGTGCTGCTCCGGTCGAGAATCCTCCACCAATAGCGATCAATGCAAGTGGTGTAGACAGACTGGCAACACTCGTTAATGCCTTCTCTATGATGACAGGAAAGCGTACTTTCAACAATGCAAATGGAATTCCTGCCACAATACCGATAATGATCGGATTGGTTACAATCCCCTTCAATGTCTTCTTAAGAACCGCTTTCTTATCCGTATCACCTGCATTGGCACTTCGCATCAACACAATCACAGAGAAAATATTAAATAACGGAATTGATGCAACGATCATCATTGGAACCAATCCTGAACTTCCGTAAATATTCTGTGCAAACGCAATCCCAAGTATCGCTGCGCTTCCCCGGAAGCTTCCCTGTACAAAACTTCCGATCATGCTCTTATCCTTGATAAAAATCTCGGCCAGTAACCACGTTACACCAAAAAAGATACAGGTGCCAAAGAAGCAGAATAATACAAACTTCAAACTGAAATCATTCGACAGATCTGCACCCGCAATATCCTTAAAAACAAATACCGGCAATGCAACCTTAAATACCAGCTTGTCCGCTACACCTACAAAATCATCTGTCAAAAAGCCAATCTTCTTAAGCCACCAGCCAAGGATCATAACCAGAAAGATCGGCATGGTAGCATTCAGGCTATATATAAAATTACTCACTGTCTATTCCTCCATGTCGTCATCATCTTCTTCGTCCTTATCCCGCTGCCCCAATAAGAACAACGCAAACACGACAATGATCGAGACAATCATACAGACAGCAATCAACCAAGGCTTTGATCCGTCACCGGTCGCAGCCATTCCTACTAAATAATTGTACATATGATACACCTTCTACTCCTCCGGATGATAGTCCTTCACAACATCCGGATCTGGAATTGCTTTCTTAGTCGATGCCGCAAAGTTCCGCACCTCCACCATTGCCTTATTGATCGGAATATTCGTTCCGGCTCCGGCAACACATCCACCCGGACATCCCATACCTTCGATCAGACATCCATTCTTCTTGCCCGCCTTAGCAAGCATTAACATCTTCCGACACTCATCCAGACCTTCTGCATGTTCAATATGCACTTCCGTTCCCGGATAGTATTCATTAATACAAGCCTCGATCGCCTTAGCAACACCTCCGGCAACCGCATATCCACGACCGGCTCCTGTAGCATCCTCTACCGGAACACCAACTTTGAAATCATCGAATTCGATATCCTGTGAAATGAACATTGCATCCAATTCCTCGAATGTAATAACAAAATCTACATCACTTCGAACCGTACGTCGCATTGCTTCTAACTTCTTTGCTGCACATGGTCCAATAAATACAACCGAAGAATCCGGATGTTCTTGCTTAATGAGTCTTGCTGTTGCCACCATAGGTGTTAATGCATTCGAGATCTTATCAATTGTCTCAGGAAAATGTTTCTTACTAAGCATCGCCCAGGATGGACAGCAGGAAGTCAAAAGGAATGGAAGTTTGCCTGTTGCCACCTCTTCTACATAATGCTGTGCCTCTGTCATAGCTCCCATATCTGCACCTATGGCAACCTCATATACACCGGCAAATCCAAGTTTCAACAATGCAGCCTTGATCTTATCCGGTGTTGCATATGGACCGTACTGACCGACAAATGCAGGTGCGATCGCAACATAGATCTCTCTGCCGGAACGGAGTGCCCGGATTAACTGGAAGATCTGTGACTTATCTGCAATGGCTCCAAACGGACAGTTGACCATACACATACCACAGGATACACACTTTTTCTCATCTATCTTTGCACGTCCTAATTCATCACTTACAATCGCATTCGCACCACAAGCATCTGCACATGGACGACGCTTATGGGAAATCGCATCATATGGACAAATGCTCTTACACTTTCCACACTTGATACAGATATTCTTGTCAATGACAGACTTGCCATTCTCCATACGGATTGCGCCAACCGGGCATACCTCCTTACAAGGATGTGCCACGCAGCCCTTACACTGGTTACTCACCTCATACACATTATGCTCGCAGGCATTACATGCTGCAGGAATCACCTGCATAAGCGGTGGTTCATAATACTTCTCATCAATATTACTCTCTTCAATGCCCTGTGTCAGATGCACCGGCTTATCTTCCGGACGAAGGGACATACCCATTGCCAACCGGATCCGTTCTCTTGTAATCGCACGTTCTCTGTAAATGCTCTCACAATACTGTGGGGTATCACCCGGGGTTATTCGATATGGAATCGCCTCAATATCATCAATGATATTCTCTGAATTATATGCAAGATTTGCAACTTCTGTAAATACCTGCTTTCGGATTCGCTTCACATTGGTTAATATACTTCTCACTACATCCATGCCTCCTTCTGTTCTCCAAACAATAAGGAGCCCCCTGACTCTTAAGAAACTTCTTGTTCATTCCTTACGATGTCTGGAAACTCCGAACTGTCGCAATTATATATATTTTAACATAAAGCGAGCTACTTTACCACTCCCACTTTCTGTCTTTTTGTAAGTTTTCGCTCCGGATCTAAGTAATAGACTAATACGACAAAAATGCCAATAATTAATATCCCGATCAACATTCTGCAGCAATACAATTCCCATTGCAATGGATACTGCCGCCGCAAATACATATTTGGCAAATGGAAAATACAACCAATCTACGGAATACTCCTGTTTCCTTGCTAATCTTCCTGCAAAATATAAGAATACCGCCGCAATTCCCATATATAGTAATACATATCCGATATAACCCAATACATTGGATACATTGTAAAATGCAGAAAACTGGGCCGGTGCCGTTACATCATAATCTAACGAATAAATATATTTCGAATCAAAATAAAAAGAAATCTCCGGTTTCATCAGATCATATATATATTCCCCTTTTTCATTTATACTGCCACTTAAAGGAGCGTGCAACGTGAACAGATTATTGATCGTGCGTCCAACTGCCCCACATCGGATCAATACCGAATTCACCATATGAATTACATACAGGAAACTTGCAGCCACAGGCATTCGAAGTACGCCACTTGGTATCAGCATCTCAATCCATCGGATCAATCCATATAACATAAGCAGATAAGAACAACTTATGATCGTAAGTCCCCATATCGACCGGTTAGACCAGTACATATTAATATCTACTCCATTTAACACCCCTGTAAATTGATTCATAACAACAAATGTAGTGATAATAACCGGTAACACAAGCATTACACAGTCTCGAATGATTTCATACAGATACCTTGCTTGTCTGCCAGCCGGAAGTGTTGCTACGAACTCTCTTCCTGATACCGTTCTTTCTTTGTATCCTTGTATTAATTTTCGTCCTAACAGCCAGATTATCTGAATACCGACCACTCCACCAACATACCAGCTTATCACATCCCCCGCGGTCATCTCCCAACTATCGTACATATATTTCACTACTTTATCTATCTGATCTGCCGAAAAAGAATGCAACACATCTATATCTTCTGCAATAAACCAAAACGAATTATATCCTTTGCATTGCATAACTACCCAGATACTATTTGCTACCAAAAAGAATAGATTCTCTTTCCATTCTAACCGGAACAGACTAGACATTTCCTGATATATACGTTTCCTTGTAATCTGATTGCTGCTCTGCTTTTTCTCTTTCCCTTTGCTTCTACTTCGAGGATGTAATACACAAAATGTACCAACCGCTGCAACAATTGCCGCAACAAAACTCCGTACAATTGTGCTCATTTTGGGATGATACACATCACACTCTCCTAAGAATACAATACTTGCTCCTGCCATACCTGCCAAAACGGAAATAACTATCTCCATTCCCATTGTATAGAACCATCTGCCTCTTGATAATTCTCTTCTCCGGGAAATCCATATAATAGCTAGTGTACCAAATAAGATCCACGCAATCTGTACAATCATATAAATCCCAATGGAATATCCTGTCTCTGTTTTTTGTGAAAAATCCTCGATAGTTTGGTATAACAACACCTCTGGATTCACTGCTCCATAGAGAAAGTTAATTACCTCGCTCACCGGTGCATTCTGATAATAGAAAAAATCTAATATCCGGTAGATCCAATAACTGAATCCGCATGCCGCAAGAAAACCAGCTATCTTCTGTTTCGAAGCAATCAGCCACAGTGCAAACCAGACATACAACGTTAAGATAATTAATAATTGAGCCAGAAGCATTCTCCCTAGATCCGCATTAACTCCTGTTATACACGAAGGATCTATAGTTCCAAGTCCATGATCCTCTATAATTCTCTGATAGATCTGATTATATCTTGTCTGTACAAGGGATAAGCCAATTGCGTCTAATGCATAAGCCGCAATTACGATCCCTCCAACCACAAAAAACGGCTGTATGATCCATTTATATCCTTTCACCGGCATGGCCTGAATGAATTCCTTCGTCTTCCCGCTCTGATACCGCATATAATATACGCCCCATGCCACAAACAATAACAGCAATACAAACCAGATATTCATGGTTCCGAGGTCATATGCTCTTCCGGCCCGTACCTGTTCAATCATATCAAAACCCTTAGTATTTAACTGAAAGGAATGGTCTGCGACCTGTTCCTTAACCATACTCTCAATCTTCTGTTCCATCGGGACTCCGGTAAATGCCAGACCGGAATCATATCCTGCATATAGCACATTGAATATAACCAGAAGCAGGGCAACCACAGCAACACCGATATAGAAATTCTTTAATTGTCTGGCAATCTTGCGATTCTCTTTCATAGCAACCCCTCCTGTCATCTCTGTTCTGTCTCTTCCGGCAATACATCCCGTTTCTCTTCTAATGTAATAAACAATTCCTCTAAGGAGATGTCTAACGGCTCGATCAGGCTCGCACCTGCTTCGCGAAGCTGTTTTGCAAACTGCTCATCATAGTCCTTCACTACGATCGTATAGATACTTCCTACATTACTAATCTTAAGAATCTGTGAAAGTTCGTATACACTCTTTGATGCACCTCCCTCAAATACAACATTTAACTTGGTCAGCTCGCATTTCATATCTTCCATTGCCATCTGCCGTTCTACAACACCCTGATGCAGCATCGTAACAGAATCGCAGATTCGCTCTAATCCTTCCAGATTATGCGAACTGATCAACACGCCAATCTCCCTTTGTTCCACTTCCTGTACTAACAGATTATAGAAGTTTGCTTTCGCCACCGGATCTAAACCGGATGTCGGTTCATCTAAGATCAGATAATCCGGTTCTTTTGCTGTCTCTAACATAAATGCTAACCGCATCTTCTGTCCTTTTGACAACGAGTAGATTCTTTTGGTCACAGGAAGTTCAAAGATCTCATTCCAGCTATTGAACTTCTCTACATTGAACTTCGGGTAGAATATCTCATACATCCGAACCATCTGTTTGATCGTATTCGTGCCAATGTACTCATTGTAATCTGCAACATAGCCAATTCGTTCTTTCACCTTCGGATTATCAAATACCGGTTCTCCATCATATCGGATCTCTCCCGCATCCGTGCGATAAATTCCTGTCATGCATTTGATCAAAGTTGTCTTGCCCGCACTGTTCTCTCCGATCAATCCATGAATCTCTCCCGGTATCACCGTAAGGCTGACATCCTTTAATACCGGAATGTTGTTGTAACCCTTATACACATTCTTTACTTCTATCATATACTCATCTCCTCATAAATCTCCTTCACCAGTTCCACAATATGTTCCCGGTTATATCCCATCATCTTAAGTTCCATAATCTCAGTTGTAAGCTGCTTACGTATCTCCATTACCTTTGTCTCATCCGGCTTAATTGTAATCTCATCTGCAATAAAGGTTCCCTTTCCCCGGATCGTCATGATGATATGCTGCCGCTCTAATTCCTGATATGCCTTTGCTACTGTACCGGGTGTAATCTTCAATTCCAATGCTAACTTCCTGACAGATGGAATTGCATCCATCGGCTTCAGATAACCTTTCATAACAGCAAACTTCATCTGCTCTACAATCTGTTCATAGATTGGCTTGCTGCCTTTGAAATCCAATGTAATCATTCTATTCCTCCTTTCTAACATATTCCCTGGCATCCTAATGTCTGAACCCAGTTCTGCATCCGATGTCACTTCTGTTTATTGCCACTGTTCCAACTGTACCACTTGTTATG
>USBM01000112.1 GCA_900552885.1 uncultured Clostridium sp.
CCGCAGAGTTTCGAATCTGTGGGGTTTGTTATATGTGTAGAATGCAGGTTATTGTTTTGTCTGTATATAAATCAACAAAATTAATAGAAGATGTAGTGAAATTGTGTTACAATAATTCTGGTTTGAAAGTATACATATAGCTTACAAATGATTTAAAGATATGAGGGGTTGTAACATATGAAGATTAAGACAAGAAAGATAACATATGAGCAGTTGATGAAGATGCCTGGAAGGGTGCATCATGATCCGGTAAGACCAATTAGGGGATTACGGTGGTTGGTCAAGGCATTATCAGCGAGTGAACTTAAGAAGGCAGGGTTTACCTATTCGTTGCACGGTATGGAACGGTTAGGTGAGGAAGAACCCTGTCTTATTTTGATGAATCATAGTAGCTTCATTGATCTGAAGATTGCAGAGACGGTGATGTATCCCAGACCGCTTAATATTATCTGTACATCGGATGGTTTGGTAGGAAAAGAGTGGCTGATGCGTCAAGTCGGTTGTATTCCAACGAACAAGTTTGTAACGGATGTACAGATGGTAAAGGATATGCATTATGCATTACATACTCTGCACAATTCTGTGCTGATGTACCCGGAGGCAAGTTACAGTTTTGATGGAACAGAAACACCATTACCGGATACCATTGGCAAATGTCTGAAATTAATGAAAGTACCGGTTGTAATGATCCGGACGCATGGGGCTTTTTTGCATGATCCGTTATATAATAATCTACAGATCCGAAAGGTGGATGTCCATGCGGATGTTACATATCTGTTATCTAAGGATGATGTTGGTAAACGGACAGCTTATGAATTACAGAAGCTGATAGAAAAGGAATTTACATTTGATAACTTTCGGGAACAGCAGGAGAAGCATATTGCAGTAACGGAGAAGTTTCGGGCAGATTATCTGGAAAGAGTATTATACAAATGCCCGCATTGTGGCAGGGAAGATGGTATGAAGGGAAAGGGCATCTATATTGGATGTTCTCACTGTGGAATGCGATATGAATTGACAGAGTATGGATGTTTGAAAACAACCATGGGAGACGCAGCATTTACCCATATTCCAGACTGGTATCAATGGCAGAGAGAAGAGGTTCAAAAAGAGATTGCAGATGGCAGGTATCAATTGGATGTGCCTGTGGATATTTGTATTATGCATGATATGAAAGCCGTTTATCAGGTTGGAGAGGGAAAGTTACAACATGATAAGAATGGATTTCATTTAACAGGATGTGAGGGAAAGTTAGCATATCACCAATCGGCAAAAGTATCTTACAGTCTATATGCAGACTATTATTGGTATGAAATAGGAGATGTAATATGTATAGGAGATATGGAACAACTATATTATTGCTTTCCAAAGGAAAACATTCCGGTTGCAAAGGTGAGAATAGCGGCAGAAGAATTATACAAGATAGCAAAACATCAATAAATATTAGGAATGAATAAAGAGCTGTTAAGAGTGAAAAAGATAAGCTATTTTTTGTTTTGATGCAGGTTCAGGCAGACTGCTTGAAGAAACGGAATCAGGATATTATTGATATGTTTTGTACGGTTGTTGAGTATCGTAACTTAGAGAGTGGAGAGCATATTCAAAGGGTAAAGGATTACACCAGGATTCTGGCAGAATGTGCGATGACGGAGTTTCCAGAATATGAGTTGACACCAGACAAGATTGACACGATTGTGGCTGCGAGTGCATTGCATGATGTTGGTAAGATTACAATACCGGATAAGATATTGTTGAAGCCGGGAAGATTAACGCAGGAAGAATTTGAATATATGAAGTCGCATACACTTCGTGGTTGTGAGATATTAGATTCTGTCGGAAATGATTGGAAATCGGAATCCAAGAAAACAAGTTATGATATCTGTCGTCACCATCATGAGAGGTATGATGGAAAAGGGTATCCGGATGGATTGGCGGGAGAGGATATTCCATTATCGGCACAGTTAGTATCTGTAGCGGATGTATATGACGCCTTAGTGAATGAGAGATGCTATAAAGATGCATATTCTCCACAGGATGCAGAGACGGCATTTCGTGCAGCACATACTTTGAAAGGGCTATGCATGAATCTGGGTTTTGATTCGTTGTATGAAGTAAGTTCTGCATTGACTGAGAATCTGAGAGGCCGGCAGTTGAACGGCTGGGAGTCTTTGTTTGAGAAGGTAGAGCAGAGATATCTGATCGTGAGAGAGGCGTTAGAGGAACTTCAGGCGTCAGAGTAAAATAAGATTGAAAGAATAGGAACCCCTTATGTGATCGGTATTGTGAGATAACGGATTGTGTAAGGGGTTTTGTTATATTTGTAAAATAGGACTTGACTTGGAGTATACTCCAAGTAATATACTCTTGTATGTGGAAAATTAATAGGTAAGGTGGTACCATGTATGACAATTAAAGAAGTGAGCGAAAAGTATAATATTAGTCAGGATACCTTACGGTATTATGAACGGATTGGAATGATACCGGCAATCAACCGTACACCGGGTGGAATTCGGAATTATGAGGAATCAGATCTTGGCTGGGTAGAACTTGCAATCTGTATGAGAAGTGCAGGACTGCCAATTGAAGCTTTGATTGAATATGTCAAGTTGTATCAGCAGGGAGATACAACCTTTGCTGCAAGATTACAATTGTTGCAGGAGCAGAGGGAGAGCCTGGAGGAACAAAAAGCACAGTTGGAAAAAGCAATCAATAAGTTAAACTACAAAATATCCAGATATGAAGTGGCAGTTCAGACAGGAAAATTAACATGGGAGGATGATGTAAAATGTATATAGAAAATATTAACGGACCAGAAGATGTAAAGAAATTATCAGTAGATCAGATGCATGTATTGGCACAGGAGATGCGGGATGCCCTATTGAAACGTGCAAGTATTCATGGTGGTCATTTTGGACCCAATTTTGGTATGGTAGAAGCAACGATTGCACTTCATTATGTATTTGATTCCCCGAAAGATAAGATGGTATTTGATGTGTCACATCAGACGTATCCTCACAAGATGCTTACAGGCAGAAAAGACGCGTATCTTTATGAAGAGAAATATGATGATGTATCGGGATACAGTAACCCGGCAGAAAGCGAGCATGATCATTTTATAATCGGACACACTTCAACTTCTGTCAGCCTTGCGTGTGGTCTTGCCAAAGCAAGAGATCTGAACGGAAAAGACGGAAATGTTATTGCTGTGATCGGCGATGGTTCATTAAGTGGAGGAGAAGCATTAGAAGGCTTGGATTATGCGGCTGAATTAGGTGGTAATCTGATCATAGTTGTTAATGATAATGACATGTCGATTGCTGAAAATCATGGAGGATTGTATCAGAATCTGAAGCTATTGCGTGAGACAAAGGGACAGGCAGAGTGTAATCTGTTTAAGGCAATGGGTTTGGATTATGTATATGTGGATGAAGGAAATGATGTCAAGACATTAATTGATGCATTTACATCTGTGAAGGATAGTAAGAAAGCGGTAGTTGTGCATATTAAGACCTTAAAAGGAAAGGGATATGCTTTGGCGGAAGAGAATAAAGAGAACTGGCATTGGTGTATGCCGTTCCATATAGAAAACGGAGAACCATTGATGACAATGGAAGGCGAAGATTATTCAGATGTTACGGCAGAATATCTGCTTGCAAAGATGAAGGAGGATCGAAGTGTTGTTGCAATTACGGCTGCAACACCGGCGGTAATGGGATTTGGTAAGGACAAGAGAGAGGAAGCGGGCAAACAGTTCGTCGATGTAGGAATTGCAGAAGAGACAGCGGTAGCATTCGCATCCGGAATCGCCCAGAATGGCGGAAAACCGGTATACGGGGTTTACAGTTCTTTTGTGCAGAGAACGTATGACCAGTTATCACAGGATCTGTGTATCAATAACAGTCCGGCAACTTTGATCATATATGCAGCTTCGGTGTATGGCATGAATGATGTAACCCATTTGGGAATCTTTGATATTCCGATGATCTCGAATATCCCGAATCTTGTATATCTGGCACCAACCACGAAAGAGGAATATCTGGCAATGCTTGACTGGAGTATTGCACAGATGGAACATCCGGTTGCGATTCGTGTACCGGGTGGAGAACTGGTATCAGACGGAGTGGCTGTTACAAAGGATTTCTCACAGCTTAATACCTATGAGGTGACACAGAAGGGAAGTAAGGTTGCTGTAATCGGACTTGGAACCTTCTATCCATTAGCCAAGGAAGTGGCTGAAAAGTTAAAAGCAGAAAAGAATATCGATGCGACCGTGATCAATCCGTATTACATTACAGGTGTGGACGAAGCGTTGTTAGAGGAACTCAAGAAAGATCATGATGTGGTCCTTACACTTGAGGATGGAATCTTAGACGGCGGTTTTGGAGAGAAGATTGCAAGGTTCTATGGTAATTCGGATGTAAAAGTATATAATTATGGATTGAAGAAGGAATTCTTAGACCGTTATGATGTAAATGAAGTCCTGAAAGAGAATCATTTAACAGCAGAACAGATCGTGGAGGACATCTTTTAGTTGTATATGTAATATAAGAGTATGATTGATAACGGTATGCAATATTTATCAATTAAACATATGCCTTTTGGGCGTGTTACTCAGGATATAGAGAGGAAAATCAGGTATATGAGATTAGGAATTGTTGGAAGCGGCATGATCGTACAGGAGATTCTTCCGATGTTATGTCAGATGGAGATTGACGAGATTTATTTACTTGTAAGACCGGAGTCAGAAGAGAAAGGAATTCGGTTGTGTCAGGAGTATGGATTAGCCGGATATTATACGGATTATACAAAAATGCTGGAAGAGAATATAGATACAATCTATATTGCTTTGCCGAATCATCTTCACTATGCATACGCAAAGCAGGCGTTCGAAGCAGACAAGCATGTGCTCGTGGAGAAGCCAATGGTACCAACGGTAGAAGAGTTTGATATGCTGTGTACATTGGCAAAGGAACATAACCGAATGTTGATCGAAGCAATCAACATTCCATATTTGCCAGCGTATCAGTCTTTGAAGGAGCATGTAAATGAGCTTGGGGCAATACGGATAGTGAATTTTAACTTTAGTCAATATTCGTCTCGCTATGATGCATTTAAGGAGGGAAAGGTTGCTCCTGTATTTGATGTAAACAAAGCAGGCGGTGCCTTAATGGATATTAACGTATATAACCTGCATGCAATTGTTGGACTGTTTGGCAGACCCGAGAGGGTTGTATATCATGCTAATATAGAACGGGGCATTGATACAAGCGGCATACTTACCTTGGATTATGGTAAGTTTCAGGTGGTTGCCATTGGGGCGAAGGATTGTTCCGCACCAACTGTATCTACGATACAGGGAGATGCTGGTTATGTGCGGATAGATGGATCAACGAACCAGTTTCACACTTATGTATTGGCAAAGAATAAACAGGAAGAGATTGTACATTCCTATAACACTGGGGAGCATCGGTTGTCATATGAATGGAAGAAGTTCCTACAGATGATTGACGACAAGGATACAAAAACAGCAGATAATATGCTGTTGAATTGCCGTATTGTATGTGAGATTATGGAACAGGCAAGACATCAGCAGGGAATCTGTTTTCCGGGTGAGGATGTAGAATAATCTTACGGTATAGATATCTGTAGTAACAGGAAGAGATAGAAACATAGTAAATGAAAGTATTGTTGTATAAACTTTTGTGTGCTATGATAGACAGGCACAGAGTATGGAAGGGGAAAGCCATGTTCTGGGCCTGTTTTTGTCCGGACGGGAAAATGGTCTGTGACTTGCAGTTTGCATAATGTACGTGTTTGTTTAGGAGAAAAAAGATGACAATTAAAGATTTACAGATTGGGGAAACTGCGACCATTATAGAGGTAGGTGGAAGCGGTGCACTGCGTCAGCATTTCCTGGATATGGGATTGATTCAGGGAACAGAGGTGACGGTGGTGAAGTATGCTCCGATGGGAGATCCTGTAGAGTTAAGAATTCATGGATATGAGTTGACAATCCGGCTAGAAGATGCAGGTCAGATTCAGGTAGGTGCAGCTCATAAGGAAGAAGTTACTGTAAAAAGACCGGCTGAGAAAATGGATATACCACATCCGGGACTTGGAGAAGGTGGTAAGTTCCATTCCAAAGCAGATGAGAAGCCGTTACCGGATGATGTTATGTTAACTTTTGCACTGGTCGGAAATCAGAACTGTGGTAAGACGACATTATTTAACCAATTGACCGGATCTAACCAGCATGTGGGTAATTTCCCGGGTGTTACCGTGGATCGGAAGGATGGTATGATCAAGGGGTATGAGAATACCTGTATTACAGATCTGCCGGGAATTTATTCAATGTCTCCTTATAGTAGTGAGGAGATTGTGACAAGAGAGTTTCTGCTTCAGGACAAGCCGAAAGGAATTATCAATATTGTAGATGCAACGAATATGGAACGGAATCTATATCTGACCATGCAGTTGATGGAATTGAATATTCCAATGGTTGTAGCATTGAATATGATGGATGAGGTTCATGAGAACGGAGGATCTGTCCGCGTTAACGAAATGGAGAAACTCCTGGGTATCCCGGTCATTCCAATCTCCGCCGCCAAAAATGAAGGCATCAGCGAGCTGGTCGCACATGCCATGCATGTCACAAAATATCAGGAACGTCCGGGCAGACAGGATTTCTGTGATGCAAAAGATCACGGCGGTGCTGTACACCGTTGTCTGCACGGTATTATGCACCTGATCGAAGATCATGCGGAATCTGCAGGTATTCCGGTCCGTTTCGCTGCAGCAAAGCTGGCGGAAGGTGATCATCTGATACTGGAACAGCTGCAGCTGGATGAAAATGAGAAGGAAACACTGGAACATATCATTGTCCAGATGGAAACGGAACGCGGTCTTGACCGTGCTGCTGCCATTGCGGATATGCGTTTTACCTTTATTGAAAAGATCTGTAAAGAAACGGTCGTCAAACCACATGAGAGCCGTGAACATATGCGCAGTGTGAAAATGGATAAAGTGCTGACAGGACGGTTTACCGCCATTCCGTGTTTTATCGCCATTATGGGACTTGTATTTTTCCTGACCTTTAATGTGAT
>USBM01000113.1 GCA_900552885.1 uncultured Clostridium sp.
CTACATGAATAGTGTAATAAGAATTCATAAAAAATACAATGGAAATATAAACAAAAAAATATGTAAATTATGTTAAAAAAGAAAGCCATCCATGATGACTTTCTTATATACATTATACATTTCCTATTATATTATCGATATCATTTACAAAATCCTTTCCTACTCTGCCAGCTCTAACATCTTCTCCAATGGCCGTTTTGCTTTGTCCATAATGTCATCCGGCAGAATCACTTCCGGTTTCATCACCTCAAGTGAATGTAATACCTTATCTAATGTTACCAGTTTCATATTCGGACAGAATTGTCTGTGTCCTACGGAATAGAACTTCTTATCCGGATTCTTCTGCATCAGTTCAAAAAATACTCCCATCTCAGTACAGATAATGAACTCTTTGGCATCACTTGCTGTTGCATAATCTATGATCTCAGAAGTACTTCCAATAAAATCAGAAATCTCCAACACATCCATTGTACATTCCGGGTGTGTCAACACTAACGCATCCGGTCGTGCCTTCTTCGCTTCCTCTACGGCTTCCTTAGAAATGCTCTTATGTACATGGCAGAAGCCATCATTGAATATAAAATGCTTGTCCGGCAGTTGTTGTGCCACATAACGTCCTAAATTGTTATCCGGTACAAAGAATATGTTCTTCTGTGGAATCTTCTTCACTACACGAAGTGCATTCGATGAAGTCACACATACATCCGAAACCGCCTTGATCTCCGCTGTCGAATTCACATAACAGACAACTGCAACATCCCCGTCATATTCTTTGCGCACCTCAGCGATCCGCTCTACCGTTACCATATGTGCCATCGGACAATCTGCATTCTCATCTGCCATAACAACTTTCTTACCCGGATTCAATAACTTGGCACTCTCACCCATAAAGGATACACCGCAAAACAGGATGTTCTTCTCCTTTACTTTTGTGGCCACTTTTGCCAGATAATACGAATCACCAACATAATCCGCTAACTCCTGTACCTGTCCATCTACATAATAGTGTGCAAGAATGACAACATCCTTCTCTTCTTTCAGTCTCTTAATCTGTTCCACAATAGTATCTGCCATGTTTTTCTCTCCCTGTATACAAACAAATTTTCATTCTATTCCATGAGCATAGCTCATGACCGTATTCAACAATTCGCACTTACAAGCTGGCGAATTGCTACCATTGTATCATATCGTTTCATGAGTTGCAATGTTGATATTCCGCAAGCAGATTATAAAATGTTGCTTTCTTCAGTCCTGCACTTTCCATAAACTGCTTCGACGATATCTTCTTCTGTTCCCATTCCTTGTACAATTGTTCCCAATTATCTGGAAATGCAATCTTCTTTCTCCCGGCATTCGATCGTCTGTGTTCCCGAAACGGCAAACCACCTGTTCCATATAACGACTGTCGGATTGTAGCAAGCACTGCCTTATTCACCGGCTGCCCGATTCCATATTGATACGTGGATGGTATCGTACAGATGATCAAACGGATCGATTGCCGGATAAACCATTCCAGTTGTGCATCAATCTCCGTATCGGTCGCCCCAAGTGCAGATAACTTGTAAATAATAATTCCATCGCTATAATTGCAGGTCTGCTTGACTGCTTCTAACTCTTTATGACTTCTCGAACTTTCCGTTGAATAATATACCGAATCCTCTCTGTCAATCACCATATTCACAACGTTTTCAAACAATAAAACATTTTCCTGATCTTTTGCATATATATAGTAATTCAAAGCATTTCTCCTTTGTCCGAAAATAAATATAGACACATTTTACAATGTGTCTATATTTATGTCAATATTTTTAGACATTAATTTTTCTTTAGTATCCCAGCTCTTCTCCTACAAGAATTACCTTGATTCTTCCCGGCACTCTGGATGCTCTTGTCACCACTAACTGACAGCAGATCGTATCATTGAGACAATTGCCGCACTGCCCGATCTTTGCACATGGTGTATCGCAACCTAACCGTACGGTATTCGGTGGCGCAGCAAAATTGCGGGAACGTGCAATTCCCTCTTCCACATTGCTAACCACTTTGTTCATACCTGCTACTACAATCACTTCAGTTGGTCCAAATGACAGACAGGCAACACGGTTACCGGAACCGTCAATATTTACCAGCTCCCCATCTAATGTAATTGCATTCGTACTCATCATGAATACATCTGCCAGCGTCTGCTTTGCAAAACACTCTCTTTTCTCTTCCGGTGTCACATATTTCTCACGGCGTAACAGATCGTGTCCGGCTTCCTCTACCGCTTCCTTTAATCCGACTTCATCCAATGACACAGAGCCGCCATAGGTTACAACCTTCTTATTCGGTCCAATCAACTCTAATACTTTGGTTTTCGCAGCTTCTTTGTCCGGGCAATAATATCCTTCCATCTTCCTTGCCTCTAACTTGTGAATGATAGACTTTGCCTGATTCTCATAAAATGTCTGTTTCGGTATCATACGCTCTTTCCTCCTAACATGTATCTCTACTGCTTATACTATTATTTTTTGCTTCCTTGTCAAATAAAAGAATACAAGGGTGCCGTTCACCCGCACCCTTGCAGTTTAAATGATATCACTATTTCACTTCTGTTACTTTATAATCTTTTGCTTCGACTGTCTCTTTCAAAACATCATCAGCTACATCGTTATTTAACTTCACAATTGCAGTTCCCTTTTCATGGCTTACAATTGCCTCGCTTACACCGTCAAGTGCCTCTAATGCTTTCTTCACAGTTGCCTCGCAGTGACCACACATCATTCCTTCAATCTTCATTGTCTTTTCCATTGTCATATCCTCCTTATGATTTACTGCATCGGTATCCTCTTGTACTCCACGGAGCACAGATACCGACATTGCATATTTTGACTTTATTTTGCGATCCCTCTTGGAATCATATACCTTGCACCAGTTAAGCCGCAATGCATTTGTTACCACACAGAAGCTGGACAAGCTCATCGCTGCTGCTCCAAACATCGGATTCAATTGCCAACTGAGTAAATGAATATACACACCGGCCGCTAACGGAATGCCGATCACATTGTAGAAAAATGCCCAGAACAGATTCTCATGGATATTGCGAAGCGTTGCCCGGCTTAACCGGATGGCAGCCGGTACATCCCGCAACTCACTCTTCATCAGCACGACATCCGCGGCATCAATGGCAATATCGGTTCCTGCTCCAATCGCAATTCCCGTATCCGCTCTGGTCAATGCCGGAGCATCGTTGATTCCATCTCCTACCATTGCGGTTCTTCCCATTTCTTTGAGGGAACGGATCACACTTTCCTTGCCCTCTGGCAGAACTCCGGCAACCACCTCATCTACACCGGCTAATCGTCCGATTGCCTGTGCCGTCCGCTCGTTATCACCGGTCAGCATGACCACATGAATTCCCATATTTTTAAGTTCCTGAATTGCCTGTGGACTGTCTTCCCTCATCGTATCTGCTACCGCGATCACACCAAGCAGCCTGCTATCTTTTGCAAAATATAACGGTGTCTTGCCTTCCTCTGACAAGGATTCTGCCTGTCTCCGGATCTCTTCTCCAATGACTACCTTCTGACTGATAAAGGAAGCATTTCCTCCGAAAAGAATTGCACCATCTAGTTTACCTGAAAGACCATTTCCCGGCAAGGCTTCAAATTCTTTTACTTCCAGATCTGTTGCCTGTTCCATTATATCCGGCTGCTGTTCTACATACCGGACAATGGCTCTTGCCAGTGGATGCTCACTCTTACGCTCTAATACATATGCCAATGTCAACAACTCCTGCTCAGATATCCCTTCTGCCGGAACCAGATCGGTGATCTCCGGTGTTCCATTTGTGATCGTCCCCGTCTTATCCAATGCCACGATCTGAATCTTTCCGGTCTGCTCTAAGGAAGAAGCTGTCTTAAACAGGATACCATTCTTAGCACCCACACCATTTCCTACCATAATCGCAACCGGTGTTGCTAATCCTAACGCACAAGGACAACTGATTACCAATACGGAAATTCCTCTCGCCAGTGCAAATCCAACACTCTGTCCAACCAATAGCCATACTATAATAGTAATCAAGGCAATTGTAATAACCACCGGAACAAACACGCCGGATACCTGATCTGCCACCTTGGCAATCGGTGCCTTGGTTGCTGCCGCATCACTCACCATCTTAATAATCTGGGATAAAGTCGTATCTTCTCCGACTCTGGTTGCTTCACAGGTAAGAAAACCGGACTGATTGACCGTTGCTGCTGATACGCTGTCTCCTGCCGCCTTATCCACCGGCACACTCTCTCCTGTCAACGCAGCCTCATTTACCGCACTATTTCCCTCTATAATGATACCATCCACGGGTATATTCTCACCCGGACGTACGACAAAATAATCGCCTTTCTTCACCTGATCGATATCCACGATCTGTTCCACATCATCTACTAACAATGTTGCTTTCTTCGGTGCTAACTGCATCAATCCATTCAGGGCATCGGTTGTCTTACCTTTCGACCTTGCTTCTAACATCTTACCAACCGTGATCAGGGTAAGGATCATCGCTGCTGACTCAAAATAGAATTCATGCATATACATCATGACGGCATCCATGTCACCCCGCACCTGTGCTCCTGTCATGGCAAATAAAGCATAGGTACTGTAACCAAATGCCGCACCTGCACCAAGGGCAACTAACGTATCCATGTTAGGTGCACGATGGATCAGACCTTTCACACCGCTGGTAAAGAACTTCTGATTGATCACCATAATAATGATCGTAAGCAGCATCTGTAATAATCCCATTGCCACATGATTTCCTTCTAAAAAGGACGGCAATGGCCAATTCCACATCATATGTCCCATAGATAAGTACATCAGTATAAGCAAAAATCCTACTGACCAGATCAGTCTCTTCTTAAGAACAGGAGTTGTCTTGTCTGCTAATGCATCCGCTGCATCCGTATGACCAGCCTCTGCGTTCGCTGAACTGCCTTTCACTGAAGCACCATATCCAGCCTCTTCTACTGCTTTGATAATTGCACTGTCACTTGCGCTGCCTTCCACGCCCATCGAGTTAGTCAACAGACTGACGGAGCAGGAAGTAACTCCATCCACCTTCGATACAGCTTTCTCTACACGGGCACTACATGCCGCACAGCTCATTCCTGTCACTGTATATTGTTGCATCGTGTTATCCTTCTTTCTCTACTTCATTAGCTTCTGCAACAGTTTCACCAATTCGTCCACTGTCTCTTCCTTCCCCTCTTTGATATCGCGGGTCACACAGCCTTTGATATGATTGGCCAGCAACACCTTATTAAAGCTATTAAGTGCTGCGTTTGCTGCCGCAACCTGAACTAAAATGTCCGCACAATAGCAATCCTTCTCCACCATTCCTTTGATACCACGAATCTGTCCTTCGATCCGGTTCAGGCGATGAATCAGATCCTTATACTCTTTCTCTGAACGTTCCGTTGTTCTCTCACAACAACACTTTGGACATGGTTCCTGTTCCTTATTATCTGCGTTCTCCATAACCCTATACCTTTCCCTATACATTTCATAACAAACTTTGTATCTACGCCGTCATTATATACCCCCATAGGGTATATTGCAAGTAAAAAATATAAAAATCAGAGTATTAAAAACACCCTGCCCTATTCTCATGTATTTCTTATCGCATACTATTTTCCCTGTGGTTCATCCGGATATTTAATCAGATCATATAATTTACCATGTTCTCCACAATCTCTTATTTCTGCTAACTGCATGCCAAGATGCATATATTTATCACACTTTGATTGTGCATCGGTATCCAGAATGACCGGAATCTGAAGCCGGTTGCCTTCCGCAAAGGCCATTTCCATGACTTTTCTCATATACCCCTGTCCCTGATATTCTTCCGTCACACAAACCAGACCAACAAAGATATATGGTTTCTTCTCCTTATCCATCCGGCTTTGCAGCCCGGCACCACCCTTAGACATAGATTTAAAAAAATGCACCATTTCCGATATAGTCATGGATTGGAAAAATGCCTTCACTAATTCCATTCCGGCAGAAAGACTTATCTTCTGACCCGGAACCTTATAAGCAATATAGGCTTCTCCCTTTTCACTTGTAGTATGAAGCAATCCGCCTTTTACTGCCATGCGGACATACCCATTAATATAGACTGCCGCTGCTTCCTGACTACGATAACAGGATACCAGTCCCTTTTCTTTTCCATAATCATAATAGCCAAATGCATGACCAATCTTTCCAACCTTTTGTTCATTTAATTCCTTTACCAGCATATCTTTTCTCCTGTTTCATCATATATATTGTTACACTTACATGTTAGTCTTAGCTAACCGATATGTCAACACAAAATATAATTATCAGACATTTCAGAGCAAATTGTGAACAAATTGTGAAATTAGCACTCACCTCTTGACAGTGCTAACAACGAGTGTTATAACATAATCACAGGTTAGGAAAACAAGATAACCTGAACACATTGCTTATAATTTCATTCGAAACATAGAAGGAGGAATTAATTATGTTAGTACCAAGTATTTTTTCAAATGATTTATTCGATGACTTTTTCAATGATAATTACAAACCGGCACAGCGCTATGTGCAGTCTGCGAATTCCAGAAACTTGATGAATACCGATATCAAGGAATTTGAAGATAAGTATGAATTGGGAATTGAACTTCCCGGTTATAAGAAAGAAGATGTGACTGCAAGTCTGAAAGATGGTTACTTAACCATCGAAGCAGAGCGTCACGCAGATGAGACATTGAAAGAACGCAAAGGACAGTATATCCGCAAGGAATGCTTTACCGGCAAGAGCCAGCGTAGTTTCTATGTAGGCGAACTGGTTACACAGAACGATATTCATGCATCCTTTGAGAATGGTATCTTAACCATCGTGGTTCCTAAGATTAAGGAACAGCCTAAGGTTGAGCAGACCAATTATATATCCATTGAATAATCCCTTAGACGATGGATAATAACTTTAACATTCCCTTATTTTTGATATACTTTTCATCATACCCCCTTTTATAGGAATGTCATTACATTCCTACCCCAAAGGACCCGGCACTCCACCCCATG
>USBM01000114.1 GCA_900552885.1 uncultured Clostridium sp.
TCTCAAGCGAAACGATATAGAATTTCTGTTATTTTCAAGATACCTTATGATGAATTCTCTTTTGTGCTTGTGAAAGTATAATTTCTACCAGAATTTTTGTAAAGGCAACCGCTATCGCGGCAAGGCCTTGACAAAGATTCCGGTAGAAATAGATCCATAATTAAGCACAAAAAAGATTATTATCTGAGCGTTATCGCTCCGATTCCGCAATTACATGTATTATGATGACCTATTATTATTGCTCTTAAAAAGCGTAACAATACAGGCTTTAATTGGTTGTGCTGCTATGGGGTGGTTATGTTGCATTCCTGTTCGTGTGATATTATTCACTTTTTGTGTTACAGTGGATTTTGTGACAACGTCAGATGCGGCTTCGGGTGTGGCGATAAGCACAGCCGTTAATTCGGTATGACGGAAACAGTACGAAACTCATTAAAGTGAATGACAGTTGCAAAGGCATAATCAGTTTCACAAGCAAGCACATTTGGCTTCGCCGGCACTTAGCGAGCAATTATTAGATGAACAAAATAATGCTGATTCAATAGACAATATCCATTAGATACGTTTATCAAATCAGCATTATTTTTATGTGAATCTTACTAATTGCAAGCTTAGTACTGCTGCGAAGACAATGTAGTGCGAACATGCTTGCGGTGATTGGTTATGCCCTCAGCAACTGTCTCTACAACCTATAATATTTCGTGCGTCCGTCTTCACTTACGCTGTGTAAGGGTGAGAGGTCTTCAAAAATTGGAGAAAACATCCGAAATATGTATTATGAGGCAACGAGACATAACGACAGAATGAGGTGATGGCATGAATTATCAGATTAACGGGAATAACCGGGGGCGGGCGGCATACGGAGACACAGGTGTGAATGGCATGGCGGCCGGCAGTACTGGAATGAATAATAAGGGACAGAGCATATTTGGAAATAATCAGGTAGGGGATCTTTTAGCATGTAAATTAGTGAAGGGTGGGGAGAATCCGGTACTTGACTTGAATGGAATTCAGTTGCAGACAAAGGCATCAGAGGAACTGACAAATGCACAACCGGGTGATACCATTTATCTGAAGATACAACAGGCTGATGCATCGAGGGTTTCGCTGAAAGTAGTAGGGGTGCAGCAACAGGGGCAGAGTGAGAACCTTACGGCTGTCACAAGTGCGCAGGTTATGCAGAATAATGAACAGATATCGGATATGATCAAGGATAATTTAGATGGGGCATTGGATGAGGAAAAAGCAAAAGAGAATCAGAAGGAGATTCTTCGAAGTCTGACGACAGATGAGATTGCCAAGCTCCGTATGATGCAGATTGATGTGAGTAATGCAACGTTGTCTGATCTGATGGGAATGGTGATCACGATTCGTTCCGGAGATCATCAGGATGAGGTAAATGAGCAGATCGGTGACATTGTAAAAGCGACGATCGGCAAGCTGCGGAATACAATGCTCGGATCGGAACCTTATGAGAGTGTGCAGGCAACGACGGTTAATGTTTCGGGAAATGAGGATCTGAATGGAACGATTCCGGATGGCGGAATTGCTTCGGATGGGGCAAAGGCAGTCGATATGCAGACGGATATGATTTCGAATACCGGAACGACATACCGGTCGGGAACAAGCCGTCTGAACAGTGAGGGATATGTGGTAAATGTTCCGTACACGGAGACGGTTTCGGGTGCACAGAATCCGGTGCAGGAAGACCGGACAGGCAGTGGGGAAGAGAAGATTCATGTCAGTGATGAACAGATGATCTA
Source organism: uncultured Clostridium sp. (assembly GCA_900552885.1). Classification (GTDB taxonomy): domain Bacteria; phylum Bacillota; class Clostridia; order Lachnospirales; family Lachnospiraceae; genus CAG-590. Next base: position 1,764 of record USBM01000114.1, read on the forward strand.
TATGATTCAAAATGATATGGATTTTACGGTTGCGAATATGGAGCTTTCTCATAACAGTGTCAATGCAGATAGTCCGGCAAAGGAGCAGCCATTGGATCAACAGGTGTGGAATGACATCTACCCGCAAGTAACTTCTATTATTGAGGCAGCAGGGATGTCTGTGACGGAGCAGAGTCTTTCGGGTGCTAAATTTATGTTGCAGCATGAATTACCGGTGACGGTAGATTCCATGCGCATGTATATGTCTGTGCAGGCACTTAACCAAAGAGGGCTGCAGGAGGGACAGTTGGAGGCCAATATTGAAGAACAGATCGCAATTGGTAATCCACCGGAACAGGCGAGAGTGAGTGGAAGTACGTTGAGAGAGAGAGCAGGCCAGTTGGTTGAGAAAGTGCAGACAATCACAACATTTGCGGTGGATTCTGCGGCATCACAGGGAAAGCCGCTTACCATTTCGTATCTGTACAACAGTACTATGCGCAACATGAATGCGAGAACAACCAGACGACCAATTAATACCGGTGCAGAAGGTGCAAGCCTTTCGCTAAGTGGGGAAAGAGCCAATGCAGCCAATGCGATGTTTTCGAATCATCCTGCAGCAGTAACGGCAAGACGGCAGTTAGAAGAAATACGACTGGCTATGACAATGGAGGCAGCAACTCGTCTGGTGCGTCAGGATATCAATATAGATGCCAAGCCTCTTTCCCAGGTGGTGGATGCATTAAAGAGTCAGGAGTCGGAGTATTATGATACGGTGGTGTCGGCACAGGATCTGCATGATATTCCGGAGAATGTAGATTTGTTAAAAGAGACGTTGAAAGAGACTGACGGTCTGAAGAATCTGCCGGCATATGCATTAGGAGAGATGGTGAGGCAGCCATCTATTACGGTAGGAGGCTTATATGACACGGCAAGTCATATGAAAGCAACCCTGATGGGTAAAGCCTATGAGACGATGCTGACGAAACCAAGAGCGGATATGGGAGACTCGATCACGGAAGCATTTCAGAATGTGGATGCAATTCTCGAGGATCTGGACTACGATAGAAATGCAGCCAATCAGAGGGCGGTTCGTATATTGGCATACAACCAGATGGAAATTACGCCGGAGAATATTACGAGTGTGAAGGGTGCGGATGCGAAAGTGCAGCAGATGTTTGAGACACTTACGCCACAGATTGTATTGAATCTGATCCGGGAGAATAAGAATCCGCTTAATATGACGATAGACGGATTGAATGAGGAGATCATGCAACAGAGAGAGGTGCGTGGAATTACAGATGAGCAACGTTTCTCCGAATTTTTATATCAGTTAGATCAGACGGATGCGATCACACAGGAGGAACGTACAAGTTTTATTGGCATTTACCGGTTGCTTGATAAGGTGGAGAAGTCGCATGGTAAGGATATTGGCGCTGTGGTACGCAATGGACAGGAAGTGACACTTCACAATCTGTTTACGGCAGATAAGAGCCGTAAAGCACGTGGAATAGATGTGACAATTGATGAGAATTTTGGTGAGCGCGTGGATGTTGCAACAGATGACCGGAGCATTTTAGAACAGGTGGAGACAGCCTATAATCAGACGCTTTCCGGCAGTATTTTGCGGCATATACGACCGCAGATCCTGCAGAGCTTAGAACAGATTGATTACCGGAATATGAATTTGGAAGAGTTGGATTCCTTTATTAAGGCGACAGAGACATCACAGATGGAGGAGGGGATATCAGAGGAGCTTGCAAGAGTTCTTGCTGAGGCATTGTCTTATGAAGAGGATGTGGCTATGATGCTGGAAGCAAATGATATGCCGGCTACAGTGACGAATATAATGGCAGCGCAACAGGTCATGTATGGAAAAAATGGCGTGTTTGGTATGATCCGTGATATGAAACAGGGATTGAACGGGCGTGAGGCGGAGCGGGTAACGGAGGCGGAGAGCCGGATGTTAGAGCAGCTGGAAGGAAAACAGGATGTATTGTATGGACTGGAGAATGTCCGTGCATGCTTGTCAGAGCAGATTCATAATAAGGAGACAGACGGAACGATTACGGCAAAAGATATCCAGGCTCTTAAGTTCCTGAATGCCGGAATGCCGATTGCTATGCGTGCGGTGGAACAGGATGTGTTTCAGATACCGCTGGTGGTTGATGGACAGGTCAGTATCATGAAAGTATCCCTTTTGCGGGATGGCGAACATGCAGGGGAGATTACGGTAACAATGGAAACGGAGACTTATGGTAAGTTAGAGGCATTTATCCATACAGAAAATGATCAGTTGGAGGGATTCATTTCAGTAGATGATGAAATCGGACAGAGAAAGTTGGAATCCAATGAATTAACATTCCGTTCTGTGTTTGCGAAGATTGGAATGGAGGTCCGTGATCTACGATTAGATGGTACAAAACCGGTGCAATATGGTGGCACGGGAGAAGGGGAAGTGACAACAAATCAGTTGTATAAGGTGGCAAAGCAATTAATGACAGCTATTAAGTTGACAGGAATAACGGCCGATAAGTAGAGTAGAGGATAAGGAGATCCGAATAAGGAAGACGGCTGGTGCGAAAAGGGATGTTTGAACCGCTGCAATATAGAGAATGAGGTGACTATATGAGATTGAATCATAACGCACTGGCGTATACAGCGAATAATAATCTGAATGCAATTAATAATAATCTGACAAAGTCCATGCAGAGACTTTCTTCCGGATATAAGATCAATAAGTCATCGGATGATCCGGCGGCGAAAGCGATTTCACAGAGAATGGAGGCGCAGATTCGTGGTCTTACAAAAGCGGTGGACAATTCGAACGATGGTATTTCATTGATTCAGACAGCAGAAGGTGCATTGGATGAGGTACATTCGATTCTTGCCCGTATCCGTGAGCTTGCGGTCCGTGGTGCGAATGAAGTCTATGCGGAAGAAGATAAAGATGCAATGCAGGATGAGATCAAGCAGTTGCAGGAAGAGCTGGATCGTATTTCAGAGACGACAGAATTTAACGGCCGCAAGTTGTTGAATGGCGAATTGAACAAGAAAGGTTATGTGGACACGGATGGACTTTCTATTGTAGAGATTGGTGGGGATATTGAGCCGGGTGAGTATGGACTTACTATTACGCGGACCGGAACACAGGCGCAGACAAATATTACACCGTTAGCTGCCGGAACTACGATCACACGGGATCAGGCAGGGACTTTACTGATCAATGATTTTGAGATAGAGATCCGTGTAGGGATGACTACGGACGAGGTCAATGAAAAGATACGTAATGCAGCATCTAAGATTGGCATTGATTATGATGCACGGACCGGAGAAATGATCAGTCAGCAATACGGTAAGAGTCAGTCGATCACGGTTGAAGCGAGCACAGATGGATTGAAAGCGTTGCTTGGTGCAGGTCAGCCAACGGTATATGGAACGGATGCTAAGGCAGAGTTTCGGACAGAGAATGGAAAGAGAGTTGGATTTGCAGATACCGCAACAGTTGATACGGAAGGTAACCGAATCACGGTGACGGATAAGAATGGATTTAAGATGGTATATGATGCGGAGCTTAACAGTCAGACCGGTGGTGTTGGTGATGCAACGGTCACGGTATTGTCGGCAGGACCGATGGTGTTGCAGATTGGCAATAATGAGGGTCAGACTGTCAATATTAATATCAGCAAGACAACCGCAGAGTCTTTAGAGATCGACCATATTAATGTCTATACGAGTGCATATGCACAGGACGCGATTGAGAGAGTAGATAATGCAGTTGCTAAGATCTCCGGAATTCGTTCTGCATTGGGAGCTTATCAGAACCGATTAGATCATACCGTGAACAACTTAGAGACTGCAGATGAGAATCTGACCAGTGCGGTATCAAGAATTCGCGACACGGATATGGCAGAAGAGATTACAGAATATACACAGCAGAATGTATTGAGTCAGAGTGCATTACAGATGCTTGTGAAGTCCAATGCACGACCGGAAGGACTTCTCCAATTATTTCAGAGATAAATGTACAGGTAATAAAAAGGGCTGCGGAAGATATTATATATTTTCCGCAGCTCTTTTGGATTATGTATGTTTTGCAGATCCGTCTGACCGTAAAAAGTCACAAACGACTTTTTGTCCGGTTGTATGTCAGGCATAATCGTTAAAGAGAAGACCTGAGTATTTGGATGGCAGATACGGATTCGGGTAAGTGTTTGTTGTGTTCGGATAGGTGACAACGACCTTGTCAATATAATCGAGCGGATTCAGGATCATCTTCTCGGTTACACGGTGGATGTCTGTGCGAAAATCTGACAGATCCTGGTCAAACAGTTCTTTGACCTGCAGAGGATCGGCCTCTTCTGAGCGTGTCAGATATCCGTCAGCATCTGTCTGTATGCCGGCATTGGTGAGGGCATCCTGGTGACGCCGTGTAATACCGGTGATATCATGAAAGAGCCGGCTGGCACCTTTCTGTTGAAAACCGTTCTTTGCGATGTCTATCAGATCATTGTAGGATGCAAGAAAATTATCAAGCTTGTCTGCGATCTTATCTTCATCCGGAGTAAGATACACGGTTACGGGATCGTCAGAAGCCGCCAGAAGATCAACATCTAAAGAATGATTGAGAGAAATCCGATTGCTGACAGATGTATGTTCAACGTCATTAATGTAGAATTGCGCATTTGATGGCATGGTGTCAATCTGGTCTAATCCAAGTGCGTTGGTCATGTCATTTTCGATATAAGTTTCATCAAAATGAAATCGTAAGTTGCCGTCTTCCGGAAGACCGACTGCATCAGAACGCAATACAAGTGCACTGGTTCCGTCTATACGGTTGTTGCGGGTGGATGCATGGATTCCGATGTGATTGCTATTGATGGAATTGGCAAGATTACGCTGAATCTGTTGATTCGTATCAGTCGCATTGACCTTTAGGTTAAAGGTATATTGATTCTGTCCTGTTGCAATTCCTAAGGAATAATTGCCGGGAGAAAATGAAGATTCACCACTTGGCAGATAATGTCCCACATTGATCTGACCGGTTGCAAGCTGTTTGACCTTAATGGATAATTTATCCGGTAAGTCATCAGAAACGTGATTGCGTAAGCCGGCATATAATACACTTTCATTTGAAGAGACGGCTTTCATCTCGTTACGGGAATCTTCATCGCCGCTTAAGGATTCGCTGTCATTTTCCAGGGACATGGCAGCCTCTTTGATGCCGATCGTATACGTCTGGACAAC
>USBM01000115.1 GCA_900552885.1 uncultured Clostridium sp.
TATGGTACCCTGTTTTGTACAATATAATTGGCTATGTTATGGGGAATAAACATAATATTTATTATGATTGCCTGAGCAGTTGGAGGCACAGCATTTATCCATTATAAAAGGAACGCTTCTCAAGCGTGTATATGAAGATTGTAAGAAGGAAGAGCCGGAGATGGTTGAGCAGCATAAGCGATATTTTGAAAAGCTGTGTGGGGGACAGGCACTTCAATTTGCGAAGAAAATTGTGCTTGAGGCATAGAATAAAAGGCGAAGAGATGAAGCATAGAGAAGAGTAGGAGGAAAAGAATTATAGGATAAGGAAATAAAGAATAAGAAGGTGTATGATCGTAAGATGGTACACCTTTTGTCGTGCTTGCAATATACAATGTTCCAATATCGGAATACAATTGCTATATTGGGAATGATGTGTTATAAAGAATTACAGATATATGATTTGTAATGAAAGGCAATTGATAAAAAGTGAGGCATACAAGATGAAGACACAAACAAAGAAGAACAAATATGAGATAGACATGTGCAATGGTTCTATATTGGATAAATTGATATCCTTTTCGATTCCATTGATGTTATCCGGAATCTTACAATTGTTATTTAATGCGGTGGATATTATCGTAGTTGGACGATTTACCGGAAGTGAAGCATTGGCGGCGGTTGGTTCAACAACGGCGCTGATCAATGTTTTTGTGAATCTGTTTATGGGAATCTCGTTAGGTGCCAATGTATTGGCGGCAAGATTCTACGCCACCGGACAGGATAAGGAGATGTCAGAGACGGTGCATACATCGATCACACTTGCACTAATTAGCGGAATTGTGATGGGGCTTGTGGGAATCTTAGCTGCTAAGGGAGCCTTAGAGCTTATGGATACACCGGACAATGTGTTGGATCAGGCAACCCTATATATGAGGATCTATTTCATGGGAATGCCATTTTTCATGTTGTATAACTATGGAGCTGCCATTTTGCGGGCGGTAGGAGATACGAAGCGACCATTGTATTTTCTGATTCTTTCCGGCACAACCAATGCGATCCTTAATATGTTCTTAGTGATCCGGTTTCATATGGGTGTGGCGGGTGTTGCGATTGCAACGGTCATTTCGCAGTGCATATCATGTGTGTTAGTGTTGAAGTGCTTATATGATTCGGAAGGCAGTTACCAGTTGCGGTTTTCCAAGCTTGGAATGAAAGCACGCTATGTGAAGCAGATCTTTCAGGTTGGAGTACCGGCGGGCATCCAGAGTACGATCATCAATTTTTCGAATGTGTTATTACAGTCATCCGTGAATTCCTTTGGTTCGGTTGCAATGGCTGGTTATACAGCAGCGAACAATATCTTAGGATTCTTATATGTATCAGTGAACTCCATTACGCAGGCATGTATGAGCTTTACCAGCCAGAATTATGGCGTGCGGAAGTTCAAGCGGATGGATAAGGTGTTATTGGAATGCCTGGGACTGACAGTGGTTGTTGCACTCGTGCTTGGTGGAGGTTCGTACCTGTTTGGTTCAGAATTAATGCACATTTATACTAAGAGTGCAGACGTTGTGGCATGCGGTGTGGATATTATGTTATATACGACGGTAACATACTTTCTTTGTGGAATCATGGATCTGTTTCCCGGAGCGTTACGGGGAATGGGACATTCTACCGTGCCGATGATCCTTTCGGTAATTGGAACGGTCGGAACAAGAATTGTGTGGATCTACCTGGTGTTTCCGTATCATAGAGCGTTGGATTTTCTGTTCATATCGTATCCGGTATCGTGGCTGTTAACGATCATAATGCAGGTTGTCTGTTTCTATTTTGTAAGGAAAAAGGTACATGTGATGTAAATAAGCTGAAATGGAGGGATTATTATGGAAGACTTAAAGAGTAAGAAGTTCTGGCAGCACATTGGAGTTGCGACACTTGGCATGCTATTGTTTGCCATGGGTATTAACCTGTTTATTGTACCGGCAGATCTGTATAATGGCGGAATCCTTGGTATCAGTCAGATTCTGCGTACAATATTTGTGCATTATCTGCATTTGTTTTCGGGCAAGACCGATATTGCGGGTGTTATCAATCTGGTGCTAAATGTTCCCCTTTTTATATTGGCATATGTATCTATTAGCAAAAGCTTTTTTACAAGAACTTTGATCTGTGTGATCAGCCAGACGATCTTCTTTAGTTTCATACCGATTCCGGCAACACCGATCGTATCCGATTCGCTGACAGCGAGTATGATCGGCGGCATCATGGCGGGTGCGGGAATTGGAATTGCCTTGCGTTCGGGTGGTTCGAGCGGTGGTATGGATATTGTTGGAATGTATTTTACGAAGAAGTATAAGGATTTCAGTGTCGGAAAAGTATCCCTTGCGGTGAACTGCGTGGTATATGGAATCTGTGCGATGTTGTTTGGTCTGCCGACGGCAATCTATAGTATCATTTACTCGGCGGTAAGTACGTTGATGACAGACAAAGCACATATCCAGAATATCAATGTGGAGGTTATGATCTTCACGAAGGAAGCACCGGAACAGATCGTAGATTGTATCGTACATGAATTTCACCGGGATGCGACCTGGTGGGAGGCAAAAGGCGGTTATACGAAAGATAAGACCTACATGGTAATGACGATCCTATCCAAGTATGAGTGTGAACATCTGCGTCCGAAGCTCAAAAAGATTGATGAGCATGCGTTTGTTGTGGTCAAGGAAGGCATGCGGATCGCAGGTAAGTATGAGAAGCATTTGTGAGGACTTGACACTCCATAATATAAAAATTATAATAAAATCATCGGAAATTATGAATAGACTTCTGACAAGAAGTCTATTTCTTTGCTGAGGTATAGAGGATTTCATGAATGAATGATAGAAATGGAGGCGCATATGGAACTTCAACAGTTACAGTATTTTATGGTGGCAGCGCAGTACGAACACATTACGAAAGCTGCGAATTCTCTGCATATTGCACAGCCGGCACTTTCGCAGTCGATCAAGCGGTTAGAGCAGGAATTAGGGGTCAAGTTGTTTGACCGGAGGAAAGGTGGTATTACATTAAGTGCACCGGGCAGGCTGCTGGTAGAAGAACTCAAGCCGATCATGAAGAGTTTGGATGATCTGCCAAAGAAGTTGGCGGATACGGCAAGAAAGCAGCATATGACCATTCATTTGAATGTATTGGCGGCATCCGTCCTGGTGACCAATTGTATTATTGCCTATAAGGAGAAACATCCGGATGTGAACTTCCAGTTTGTGCAGAGTCAGTCTTCTCTGGATTATGATCTGTGTATTACAGCTACTTTGCCAAAGCGTTCGATGGCAGCAAATCAGACGATATTAGAGGAGAAATTCTTCCTTGCGGTTCCGTTGTCTTCTCCGTATGCAGATTATGATGAGATTGATCTTTCCGAAGTGTCAGAGGAAGGATTTATTGTGATGGCGAATACCAGACCGATTCGTAGCATCTGTGACCAGTTTTGCTTTGAAGCAGGATTTTCGCCGGATATCGTATTTGAGAGTATGAATTTTGAGTCTGTGCGAAGCCTTATTAGTGCAGGTCTTGGAATTGGGTTCTGGCCGGAATATTCATGGGATAGCATTTGGCAGAAGTCAACGAATGTAGCGTTGTTACCGATCAAAAGCCCGGATTGTAAGCGTGATATTATTATCACATATAATCCGCAGTTTTCGGATAATCCGATCGTTAAGGATTTCTATGAATTTCTGATTCAGTTTGCAATGGATTGTAAAGAAGAGCATGAAAGAAATCGCCAATTGAATGGACGAATCTAGATAATATATGAGACAGGCAGCAAGTTTTGTGTGGTTTACGTGAAAGCCTGTCAGAGAGGAAGAATAAGATGAGTAATGAGAGTAAGATTGCTGCAAAGAGGTTAGATCATTTTCAGACCGGAATCTTTGCAGAGTTAAATGATAAGAAAGACGAGATGGAGCAAAAAGGCAAGCACATCTACAACCTGTCAGTGGGAACACCGGATTTTGAGCCGCCGAAGCATATTATGGATGCGGTGTTAGAAGCTGCAAGTAAGCCGGAGAATTACAAGTATTCCCTGCGGGATATCCCAGAACTGTTAGAGGCAGTCTCTGCTTATTATAAGAGACGTTTTGGTGTGGAGATTGCGACGGATCAGATCACAGGGGTACATGGTACACAGGAAGGAATGGGACATGTTGGAATGGCATTGCTAGACGAGGGCGATCTTGTGTTATTGCCGAATCCCGGTTATCCCATCTTTGAGGCAGGTTCTTACTTAAGTGGTGCAGATATGTATTTCTATGATCTGAAGGAAGAAAATGATTTCCTTCCGGTGTTATCTGAGATTCCGGAAGAGATTGCAAAGAAAGCTAAGCTGATGATCGTATCGTATCCGTATAATCCGGTCTGCCGGACAGCACCAAGATCTTTCTATGAAGAGTTGGTGGCATTTGCAAAAAAATATAATATTTTCGTGATTCATGATAATGCATATTCGGATATTATCTATGATGGCAAGGTGGGAGAGTCCTTCTTATCTGTTCCGGGTGCTATGGATATCGGAGCAGAGTTCTTCTCTTTATCAAAGTCGTTTAATGTGACCGGTGCAAGAGTTTCTTTCTTCTTAGGCAGAAAGGATGCAGTGGATGCACTCAAATTACTGCGTAGCCAGTTTGACTTCGGAACCTTTCTTCCGGTTCAGTATGGTGCGATTGCAGCATTGAATGGATCGAATGAATTCGTGAAGGCACAGTGTGCAGAATACCAGAAAAGAAGAGATGTCTTGTGTGGAGGCTTTCGCAGCATTGGCTGGAATGTACCGGATAGTCAGGGAACGATGTTTGTGTGGGCACCGGTGCCGGAAGGATATACAAGTTCAAGAGAGTTCTGTATGACAATGGTTGAACAGGCAGGGGTGTTATGTACACCGGGTGATGCGTTCGGAACCGGTGGAGAGGGTTATGTCCGTTTTGCACTGGTAATGCCGCCGGAGGAACTTGCCAAGGTTGTTCAGGCAGTGGATGAGAGTGGAATCTTACATAGATGATCATAATATAGAGATCTGTGGTGTTAGTGGATGTCGTATTCTATGATAACAGCGTCATAAGATAAAATTATTACAATATAATTTTTATATGTTTGACAATGATAACCCGGAGCGATATACTGTGAATTTTGTCCGGGGCATGTAAGCAGTACGGCATTGATCTGATCTCAATGATCGCACCGACCTCAAAGGAGAGAATTGAACGGATTGCAAAGGAAGCAGAGGGATTTATCTATTGCGTATCTTCCTTAGGTGTAACCGGTGTGCGGTCTGAGATTACGACGGATATCGGAGCTATGGTACAGCATGTTAAGGCAGTAACGGATACACCGGTTGCGGTTGGATTTGGAATTTCCACACCGGAACAGGCAAAGAAGATGGCAGCCCTTTCCGATGGTGCCATTGTCGGAAGTGCAATCGTGAAGCTGGTGGCAAGGTATGGAAAGGATGCAGTGCCTTATGTTGCGGATTATGTAAAGAGCATGAAGGATGCGGTGTTACAGGCATAATAATCAGGAAAATACATCAGAGTAACCAATTAAGTGATTACGGGATATTAAGGCAGACGTGCAGAACTCAAAAAGAGGTGCATGTCTGCTTTTTTTGCGTTATAGGAAAGTTCGTTCTATAAAGCAAAAACGTTCCGCTAAGGATGCGCAGCTTGCGGAGAAGAAGATAATTGCTTCACGATTCTGCGACTCTTTGTTCTTGTAAATCAATGCAAAACTAAGTATAATAGAATGAATAATCAGTATTTCGTAGAGAAGAAGGGTGAATATGAGTCAGTTTTCATGGGAAAATGAATGGCGTTTACAAAAGTTAAAAGAAGAATCCTTTATGGTCGGGCATATTATGGACAAGACACCGGGATGGGTGAAGTTTGTAGAGAAGAAGGTACCGGCAACCTTGCAGAAGACATTGGAGACAGCATTTACCAAGGCATTTGTCACTGTGTTTGAGAAAGGATCCGGTCTGATCGAGAAGACATACCGTAAGCAAAGACATGAACGGTTATTTCGGGAGCATGAGAGGGATATTCATAAGGAGGGCTTCAATGGTAAGTCATTGCGGCGGTTTGAACGCCAGGCCAAACGTACGGCAGCTAAGAATCTGACGATTACAACGGTAGAGGGGATTGGTTTGGGTATTGTGGGATTAGGAATACCGGACATTCCAATCTTTGTATCAGTCATGCTCAAAAGTATCTATGAGATTGCGTTAAGTTATGGATTTTCCTATAGTACGGACAAGGAGAAATTATTCATCCTTAAACTGATCGATGCGGCATTGAAGAGTGGAGAGACATTGCGTAAGAAGGACACAGATATGAATAAGCTGATCCGACGGTATTTTGAGGAAGAGGAGACTGCGGAGGCAGAGACGGATCCATTCGTAGTTGAGTTACAGATCAAACGGCAGATTGATTCTTCAGCGGAGGCATTATCCCATGAATTGTTATATGGTAAGTTCCTGCAGGGATCTACCTTTATTGGAGTGATTGGAGGAACAGCAGATTTCACTTGTCTGAAGAGGATTACGGATTATGCAACATTGAAGTACAAACGGCGTTTTCTGTTGCGCCAGTTGCCGGAAACAATGGATTAGGGAATCATTTGTTACATAAAGTTCAGAAAGATTTAACAAGACATTATAAGGGAAATGTATTACAATGAACTCTGTATGAAAGAGTGAAGGAGCCTTATTATGAATATAGGATTATTTACGGATACTTATTATCCGGAATTGAACGGAGTAGCCAATTCGGTATATTTACTTAAGAAAGAATTAGAAAAAAAGGGACATAACGTATATGTGATCACAACCAAGACACCCGGTGCACCGGCAAATGAAAAGGGTGTTTTTCGTGT
>USBM01000116.1 GCA_900552885.1 uncultured Clostridium sp.
GGGAAACCGGTCTTTACCATTCTGAATTTGAGCATGACAATTGCGGTATTGGTGCAGTTGTGAATATCAAAGGTAAGAAAAGCCATGCAACAGTCAACAATGCGTTACAGATTGTTGAGAAGTTAGAGCACAGAGCAGGTAAGGATGCTGAGGGAAAGACAGGAGACGGTGTTGGTATTCTTTTACAGATTTCACACAAGTTCTTCCGTAAGGCAGTTGCCTCTTTGGGCGTAGATCTTGGAGAAGAAAGAGATTATGGTATTGGTATGTTCTTCTTCCCACAGGATGAATTGAAGCGTAATCAGGCAAAGAAGATGTTTGAGGTTATTGTAGAGAAGGAAGGAATGGAGTTCCTTTGCTGGAGAGAGGTTCCTACAAAGCCGGAGATATTAGGAAAGAAGGCAGTCGATGTGATGCCTTGCATTATGCAGGCATTTGTAAAGCGTCCGGAAGATGTAGAGAGGGGTCTTGACTTTGACCGGAAGTTATATATTGTAAGGCGGGTGTTTGAGCAGTCCAATGATGATTCTTATGTAGTTTCCTTATCATCAAGAACGATCGTATACAAGGGCATGTTCTTAGTACATGAACTTCGTCTTTTCTTTGAAGATCTGCATAATGAAGATTATGAGTCAGCAATCGCCTTAGTGCATTCCAGATTCTCAACGAATACGACACCAAGCTGGCTGCGGGCGCATCCATATCGCTATCTGGTACATAATGGTGAGATCAATACGATCCGTGGTAATGCAGATAAGATGCATGCCAGAGAAGAGTCTATGGAATCCGAACATTTCCGTGGTGAGATGCATAAGCTGACTCCTGTGGTTGATCCGGATGGTTCTGATTCGGCAAGACTTGATAATACATTGGAATTTCTGATGATGAGTGGTATGCCGCTTCCTTTGGCCGTTATGATCACAATTCCGGAACCGTGGGAGAATAACCGTTATATGTCACAGAAGAAGAAAGATTTCTATCAATATTATGCAACTATGATGGAGCCTTGGGACGGACCGGCATCTATTCTGTTTACCGATGGCGATATTATGGGAGCTGTTTTAGACCGTAACGGTCTGCGTCCTTCCCGTTATATGATCACGGATGATGACAATCTGATCCTTTCTTCTGAAGTAGGTGTTTTGGATATTGATCCAAGTCATATTGTGATCAAGGAACGTCTGCATCCGGGTAAGATGCTATTAGTAGATACGGTAGAAGGTAAGCTGATCTCGGATGAGAAATTGAAAGAGAAATATGCGGGTGCACAGCCATATGGTGAATGGCTGGATTCTAATCTGGTGTATCTCAAAAATCTGAAGATTCCGAATAAAAGGGTAGAAGAACATTCAAAGGAGGAACGTGCCAAGTTACAACGAGCCTTCGGTTATACATATGAAGATCTGAATACGATCCTACCAATGGCACAGAATGGAACAGAAGCGATTCAGGCAATGGGTACCGATACTCCGTTAGCGGTTCTTTCTGATAAGAAGCAGCCGTTATTTAACTACTTTAAGCAATTATTTGCACAGGTAACAAATCCGCCGATCGATGCGATAAGAGAGGAAGTGGTTACGTCTACTTCTGTTTATCTTGGAGCCGGTGGTAACCTGTTAGAGGAGACACCGGAGAACTGCCGGATGCTTAAGATCATGGATCCGATCCTTACCAATCTTGATCTTTTGAAGATCCGGAATATGGATGTAGAAGGGTTGAAGGTAGGAGAAGTTCCAATTACTTATTATAAGAATACTTCTTTAGAGAAAGCAATTGACCGGTTGTTTGTCGAGGCAGACCGGTTATATCGGGACGGTGTGAATATCCTGATCCTGACTGATCGTGGTGTGGATGAGAACCATGTTGCGATTCCGTCGCTGTTAGCGGTATCTGCCATGTCACAACATCTTGTGCGGACGAAAAAGAAGACTTCCGTAGCATTGATCTTAGAGAGTGCAGAACCAAGATGTGTCCATCATTTTGCAACGTTGCTAGGTTATGGTGCATCTGCAATCAATCCTTATCTGGCACAAGAGTCGATTCATGAGTTGATTGAGACAAACCGGCTAGATAAAGACTATTATGCAGCGGTGAATGATTACAATTCAGCAATCATTCATGGTATTGTCAAGATTGCATCGAAGATGGGTATCTCTACCATCCAGTCTTACCAGAGTTCACAGATCTTTGAGGCGATTGGTATTAATAAGTCGGTGGTTGACCGCTACTTTACGAATACAGTAAGCCGGGTAGAGGGTATTGATATCAAGGATATTGAGAAGCAGGTGGATGAATTACATTCTGCTGCATTCGATCCGTTAGGATTGGATATGAACTTATCGTTAGAGTCAAGCGGAAGTCATAAGTTCCGCAGCGGCAAGGAAGAACATCTGTATAATCCACAGACGATCCATCTGTTACAGCAGGCGACCAGGGTTGGTGACTATAACATGTTTAAGCAGTATTCGAAGCTGCTAAATGAAGAGATGGAACCGGTCAATCTGCGTGGATTGATGGAGTTCAACTATCCGGAAAAGGGTGTTCCAATCGAGGAAGTAGAACCGGCAGATTCGATTGTGAAGCGTTTCAAGACAGGTGCGATGTCATATGGTTCTATCTCGCAGGAAGCCCATGAGACATTAGCGATTGCTATGAATATGCTAGGCGGTAAGTCCAATTCCGGTGAAGGTGGCGAGGACTTGGAACGTCTGACGGTTGGTGCAGATGGCAAGAATCGTTGTTCTGCTATTAAGCAGGTAGCATCCGGACGTTTCGGTGTTACGAGTAAATATCTGACCAGTGCGAAAGAGATTCAGATCAAGATGGCACAGGGAGCAAAGCCGGGTGAGGGTGGACATTTACCGGGAGGTAAAGTATATCCATGGATTGCCAAGACCAGGCATTCAACGCCGGGCGTAGGGTTGATCTCACCACCACCTCATCACGATATCTATTCGATCGAGGATCTGGCACAGTTGATCTATGATTGTAAGAATGCGAATACCGATGCAAGAATTTCTGTAAAATTAGTATCGGAGGCTGGAATTGGTACGGTCGCTGCCGGTGTTGCCAAGGCAGGGGCACAGGTTATCTTGGTATCCGGATATGATGGTGGTACGGGAGCTGCACCGGGTAACTCTATTTATAATGCGGGACTTCCTTGGGAGCTTGGACTTGCTGAGACACATCAGACATTGATCATGAATGACCTTCGTAATAAGGTTATCTTAGAGACAGATGGTAAGCTGATGACTGGTCGTGATGTTGCGATCGCAGCCATGCTTGGTGCGGAAGAGTTTGGATTTGCAACCGCTCCGTTGGTAACGATGGGATGCGTTATGATGAGAGTATGTAACTTAGATACCTGTCCGGTTGGTATTGCGACACAGAATCCGGAGCTTCGGAAGCGTTTCAAAGGAAAGCCGGAATATGTTGTGAACTTCATGGTATTCATTGCAGAAGAGCTGAGAGAGTATATGGCACGTCTTGGCGTTCGTACGGTAGATGAGTTGGTGGGACGTACGGATTTGTTAAAGGCAGGACCGGAGGCTGCTAAGAAGAAGGTAGATCTGTCAGCAATCCTTAACAATCCATATGCAGACAGTCCGCAGAATCACATTGTATATAATAAGAAGAATGTATATGACTTTGAACTGGCCAATACTGTAGATGAGAAGCTTCTGCTTAAGACATTTAAGGATGCACTTGCTAAGGGACAGAAGAAGAGCGTAGAGATTGATGTGAAGAACACAGATCGTTCGGTTGGTACGATCTTTGGTTCTGAGATCACAAAGAAGTATTATAATACGTTGGAAGAGGATACCTTTACTGTAAAATGTAATGGTTCCGGTGGACAGAGTTTTGGTGCCTTTATTCCAAAGGGGCTGACCCTTGAGCTGGTCGGTGATAGCAATGATTATTTCGGAAAGGGACTTTCCGGCGGTAAGTTGATCGTATATCCTCCGAAAACGATTCAATATAAGGCAGAAGATAACATTATTATCGGTAATGTAGCTTTGTATGGTGCAACTTCCGGTAAGGCTTATATCAATGGTGTGGCAGGTGAACGTTTTGCGGTTCGTAATTCCGGTGCAACTGCAGTTTGTGAAGGTGTTGGCGATCATGGATGCGAGTACATGACCGGTGGTCGTGTTGTTATCTTAGGAGATACAGGTAAGAACTTTGCGGCCGGTATGAGCGGCGGTATTGCCTATGTTCTGGATATGAACAGTGACTTGTATATGAAGCTTAACAAAGAGATGGTTTCTATCGAGCAGGTATCCGATAAGTATGATGTCTTAGAGCTTAAGACTATGATCAAAGACCATGTTGCGTATACCAATTCAGAGAAAGGAAAAGAGATTCTTGATAACTTTGGAGAGTATCTTCCAAAGTTTAAGAAGATCATTCCACATGACTATAAGAAGATGATGAACATGATCGTGCAGATGGAAGAGAAGGGACTTTCTTCTGAACAGGCACAGATCGAAGCATTCTATGCAATGAAACACTAGGGATATGTGACGGTTTGAGAAAGGAGTTCGAAGCATGGGAAAGAAAACAGGCTTTTTGGAATATGAAAGAGAGACGAGTAAAGAGATAGAACCAAAAGAGCGGATTAAGAACTTTAATGAGTTCCATGTACCACTTCCAAGAGAGAAGCAGCGGGAACAGGCAGCCAGATGTATGGAGTGTGGAGTGCCATTTTGTCAGTCTGGATTACTGATCGGCGGCATGGCATCCGGCTGTCCGCTTAACAATCTGATTCCGGAATGGAATGATTGCGTCTATCATGGTAACTGGGAAGAAGCATTTGAGCGTCTTAAGAAGACAAATAATTTTCCGGAGTTTACATCACGTGTATGCCCGTCTCCGTGTGAGGCAGCATGTACCTGTAATCTGAATGGTTTGCCGGTGTCCAACAAAGAAAATGAGAGAAGCATTATTGAGTCAGCTTATAAGAGTGGTCTTGCAGCACCTAAGGCACCGAGTGTTCGGACAGGAAAGAAGATTGCAATCATCGGTTCCGGTCCTTCTGGTCTTGCAGCGGCAGATCAGCTGAATAAACGTGGGCATTCGGTTACGGTGTTTGAAAAGAGTGACCGCATTGGAGGACTTCTGATGTATGGTATTCCGAATATGAAGTTGGAAAAACAGATCATTGACCGTAAGATTGATGTAATGAAGGCAGAAGGTGTCGAATTCGTAACCAATGCCAATGTTGGTGCTACCAAGGCGGCGATGGCACCACATGTTGCCAAAGAAGATGTTATGGGCGATTATCTGACCAATCCGGATGAGAAAGCAGTGAAGGCAGATACGATCCTTAAGGAGTATGACAGCATTATCCTTGCCTGCGGTGCATCGAATCCAAGAGATATCAAGGCAAAGGGCAGAGATGCAAAGGGTATCTACTTTGCAGTGGATTTCCTGAAAACGACAACAAAGAGTCTACTGAATTCAGATTTTAAGGATAAGAGATATGTTAGTGCCAAAGGCAAGAATGTGTTGGTTATCGGTGGTGGTGATACCGGTAATGACTGTGTTGGTACTTCTATCCGACAGGGCTGTAAGAGTATTGTGCAGCTTGAGATGATGCCAAAGCCTCCGGTATGCCGGGCGGCAAGTAATCCATGGCCGGAGTGGCCGAAGATCCTGAAGACAGATTACGGTCAGGAGGAGGCAATTGCAGTATTTGGCGAAGATCCCCGGATCTATGAGACTACGGTCAAGGAATTTGTTAAGGATAAGGACGGCAATGTTGTTAAGGCAAAATGTGTCAAACTTGACTGGAAGAAGGATCCAAAAACCGGACGTATGAACATGTCTGAGATTGAGGGCAGTGAATATGAGATTCCTTGCGATATCGTATTGATCGCAGCAGGGTTCTTAGGATCACAGGAATATGTATCAAAGGCATTTGGCGTGGAGCTTAACGAACGGACAAATGTAAAGACGGAAGCAGGAGAATATGCAACGAATGTGCCAAAGGTATTTACAGCGGGTGATATGCACCGCGGACAGTCATTAGTTGTCTGGGCAATCCGGGAAGGAAGAGAGGTTGCCAGAGCGGTGGATACAGCGCTTATGGGATATTCGAATCTGTAATAGATAATAAGGGGAGAGTTAATTAAATACGACGAGAGAAACAGCTATTTGATGTAGATAGTATCAAATAGCTGTTTTTGCGTATACGATGAGCTGAGTGCAGATTCATGCTTGTACGAAAATCTGCATTCAATAGGATGTCATTTCAATATTGGCAAAAGTGGAAAACAACAGATGATTTTTTCGATAGAGTATGTTATACTGAATATAATTTTACATAAAAGAATATGATAGGTAATGATATTTTGATATAATTGTATTGGGTAATTGTTAAGGATGATACGTGATTGATATGTCAAATGATAAAGAGCAAATCGCTGTTAATAGAATAAAGAGGATATTTCCGGCTTATTTCGAACAATATAATATGCCGCCGCAAGAAGCAAGAGAGGAAAGCCTAGTTGTATATCGTGCCTGCAAGACGAATAGATTAGAAAGAGAGTCTTTTTTGCCTTCTTTTGAAGAGCAAGGGTTTCAATTTGTAACAGAAGATGAGCAACTAGATCCAAGTACATTTTCGTTATCGGTATATGAAAAGCCCAGAGATGTTAAGCGTTTTGCTATTACGAATTCTAGCATGAGACCACCTTATACCATTGCAAAGGGAAGGACGAATCCTATTTACGGGAAGATACTCAGGACAAGAGAATACAAACCAGAACGAAAGAAATCTTCTCATGTAGATTGGTGGTTATATGAAGATGCGGAACCTTATCATGATTTTGAGCTGATGGAGGATATTGTTAAGTATA
>USBM01000117.1 GCA_900552885.1 uncultured Clostridium sp.
GCCCCCCATTCCTTCTACAATGGACTTCGCAAGAGACAGACCGATTCCTACACTATTCGGATTGACCTCATTATGTACCCGGTAGAATCGTTTGAAGATATTCACCAACTCGTTTTCCGGAATCCCGACACCCTCATCCTCCACATAGATTCTGGTATACACATTCGTATGCTCCACACGAAGACGGATATTGGTATTCTCATCCGAATAATCCGAAGCATTCTTAAGCAGATTGATCAGCGCTTCCGTCAGCCAGTCTCCATCACAGAGAAGTTCGATATTCTCGTCACCTTCCACTATCAGCTTCTGGTGCTTTGTCGCTAATAAATGAGTGACTCCATTTTCTGCCTGCAGGAAGATATGGGATAACGGAATCTCCTTGCACTCAAATTGAATGGAACCCGCCTCAATCCTGGCAAGCTTCAACATAGAAAGTACCATCCACTCCATCCGGCTTAGCTGATTCGATGCCTCCGTAAGAATCTGGTGCTGTTTCTCCCTATCCTCCACCTTATCTTCTAACAACAGATCCACAAATACATTCAGGGATGCCAATGGTGTCTTTAACTGATGGGATATATCCGAGATAATATCTCGCAGAAAGATCTTCTCCTTCATCTCCCGGTCACGGCTTTCCCGGAGCACTGCCACCATCTTATAGAAATTCGTGTACAGGATTCCAACAGCACCCTCATAGTATTCCTCTTCTACCATATCACCGCCCTGTTCCATCACCTCATTCATCATCCCGGAAAGCTTCTCCATCTCGCCATACAGCTTGTTCACTCTTCCATAGGATATCTGGTAAAAGACAAACAGAACAACACCAAGAATAATCACGCAGCCCCATTCCGTAACCGATAATTCCCCGTCCCGGACAAACAGCCACACGATCATAGCCAGAACAGCCAGAATACTTCCGATCAGATAAATCCTCTTATACCCTTTTCGTTCATAATCACTTTCCATGTCCCGTTTCCTTTCTCGTAAACCGATATCCAACTCCACGCACTGTCTCAATATACTCTGCATCCTCTCCTAACTTGCCACGCAGACGCTTCATATAGACCGATAGCGTATTGTCATCCACAAAAGATTCCTGTGCATCAAACAGACGCTCCAATATCTGCCCCCGCTCTAACACCTGACCTTCATGTGCGATCAATTCCCCTAGCAACCGAAGATCATTGGGCGTACAATCTACCAGTTCCCCATTCCGATACAGACGAAACTCCTTCGGATAGAAACAATGCTGTCCAAAATGATACCCTTCCGGCTCCACATTTCTCTGTGTCAGCCGGTATCTTCTAAGATTCGCTGCAATCCGGGAAAGCAGTTCCTTCACCCGGTATGGTTTGGTCACATAATCATCTGCTCCACATTCCAACCCCTGTACAATATTCACTTCTTCTCCTACTGCTGTCAGAAAAATGATCGGTGTCTGACATCCTTCCTGCCGGATCTTCCGGCAGAAGTCGTATCCGTTGCCATCCGGAAGCATCACATCTAATAAAATCAGATCCGGTCTGCCCTCCCGCTGCATCTCATATGCCTGTTCTATTCTGCCCGCTGTCACGACTTCATATCCTTCTGCCTGCAAAGCATATTCCGTTCCTAATGCTAATGCATAATCATCTTCCACTAACAATATCTTGTCTGCCATATTATCCTCTCTTTTCCATTATGCTGCAATCGATTGCAGACACTTTCTCAATTCACTTTCCCAATCCCGGCTATCCATATACCATATAGCTACATATGCTCCATCTACACGCATCTGTGCAGACGATATAATAATAACAGGTATATCCAAGCCACGCTTTTTCACTTCCTGAATTACCCGATCGCCAGCTTCCCATTCCGGCTTTCCCCACTTTGTAATTGGAAAATGCATATCGGACAGGATTACATCATAGGAAGATGTTGTATCCTTTAAATGTTCCAGTCCTTCTTCTACACTTTCTACCCATGTGATATCTTCAATGCCTAACGACTGCACCACGCTGTGAATCGCCATATATTTGGTTGTATTATCCTCAAAATGTAATATTCTCATATTATTATTCTGCTCTCCTGTGAATCCATCTAATATCTTCATTATATCCATATTGTACTACAAATGCTACCTGCTTTTCCATTGCAAAAATATATGCCGGGAACAAATCAACACCTGTTCCCGGCATGTATTCTAATCAAGGTCTGCATTGTAGCAACTTTGTATATAAATTAATTATTCAAAATCCATATTATAATATTATTTATCCTTCCAGCCAATTACTGTTACTGTATTATCACAATATAAATCATCTAAATTTTTATTATTCGTCACATCTAGCTTACTCAAGTTATTATCATAACAAGATAACTTTGTTAATTTTATATTTTGGCTTACGTTCAGACTACTCAAGTTGTTCCAATCACAATATAACTCTGTTAGTGCTGTGTTTTTGCTTACGTCCAGACTACTCAATTCATTGCTACCACAACTTAACTCTGTTAATGATGTATTTTGGCTTACGTCCAGACTACTCAAATTATTTCCACCACAATCTAAGTATGTTAACGCTGTATTTTTGCTTACATCCAGACTACTCAAACTATTTCCACTACAATCTAACTCTGTTAATGCTATATTTTTACTTACGTCCAGATTACTCAAGTTAGTGTCAGAACAATCTAACTTTGTTAATTCTGCATTTTTACTTACATATAGGCTGTCCAATTGATCTAGACGACATACTACTGTTTTCAATTCAGAAAATTTTTCAAAAGAAACAGATCCTTTTATATTACAACCGACCCAATAAATACCTTCTAAGCGCCCATTTTCATTCCAATCGTAACCCGAGGTATACCACTTCTCTCCATCTTCGTTTTCTCCACCTTCCGCTACTATATTGGCATCTGTTGGAATTGTTGCACCTTTTTCATTCTTTTCTTTAATGATTTCCTGTAATGCCGCTACATCATCCGGATTTTTTCCCTCTGTATTAGTCAGCGTAATGTCAGCCGGTTTCGTTGGCTGGTCAGAATCTGATGGTTTATCCGGTGTTGTCGGCTTATCAGAATCCGATGGTTTATCCGGTGTTGTCGGAGTATCGGAATCTGATGGTTTATCTGGTGTTGTCGGAGTATCGGAATCTGATGGTTTATCTGGTGTTGTCGGATTCTCCGGTTTTGGTGCTTCCGTCGTTGCAGTTTGCTGTGTCGTTGCCTCTGTTGTTGCAGTTTGTTTCTTCTTTTTCTTCACTGTTACCTTACATACATATTTCTTGCCACTGACCTTAGCGGTAATTTTAGCTGTACCGGCTTTTTTTGCAGTAACAACACCCTTCTTGCTGACACTGGCAACCTTTTTCTTATTGCTGCTCCATGTAATCTTTTTCTTCTTCGGTGCGTTTTTCAGTTTCAAAGTAACCTTTTTCCCTACCTCTAACGTTACCGTCTTCTTATTTAACTGTACCTTTCTTTTCTTTGCTGCCTGCACATTGTTTCCCGGCATTACAAGCATTCCTGCTACCATCACTACTGTCAACAAAAACGCAGTGAACTTTCGTAAATTTCTCATACCCTTCCTCCTAATTTAAATATAATAATTTTGTAAACATGAACAGGACAACTTTCAGCACCCTTATACTCACAAGTAGTGCAAATGCACAAAAAAGCCGGGTGCATATATCAGAATACTTCTAATATATACGCCCGGCTTATCCGTTCCTTCAGACAAGACATGAAAAAGATAGATTCAACAAATAAAGCACTGTTAGTTAGTGCTTTGCTTAAAAGTTTCCACCTTCATCTGTATATGTCAAGTCCTTTCTTGTTTTATATTCATAATATATCATGGAAGAAATTAGTAGTCAAGTGTATGAGTTGCAGCGGAATCTAACATAATCTACAATCGTACAAACACGAATATGTACCCGGTTATCTATACAAAATCCCCGACCTCTTACCGAAGCCGGGGATTCTTTATATCTCGCTATATTTTGTATCCAATTAATACTTATATACCTTCACGGTCTTGCTTCCATATGCCAATGCTTTTGCATGTGTGGAAAAGAAGATATCAATGTGATTACCATTCACACCACTTCCGCGATCCTCTACGGTATATACCACACCATCAATCACAACCTGGGAACCGAATGGAAGAATACTGGTATCGGCTGCAATGGTTCTTCCCTCTGTTGGAGTCGTACCACTTGCTGTCTTACTATTACCACCGGAACACTTCTCACATCCGCAATATGCTGTCACGGTAAATGTTCCTATACACTCACCAGATGATGTTGCAGTTACAGGAGTTGTGGTTGCTCCCTGATAAGCTGTATTCGAACTGCTGCTTGAACTTGTTGTCGTGCTGGCAGTTGTTGTCGTCTGAGTCGAAGTCTGTGTTGCCTGCTGTGCTGCTAACGCTGCCGCTTCGGCTGCTGCCTGTTCTGCAGCTAACTTCTCTTCTTCTCTACGCTGTAATTCCTCTGCAGAGACTGCAATCTCATACAAACGGTCAATATCTACCAGATCAGCAGATACATAACCTGTCTCGCCATCTGCTAACATAACAGGAAGCCATGTAATCTCAGAGGACTGTGTATCTGTATTCTCTGTAGTTGCCTCGGTTACTTCTTCGGTTGTAGCAGCTTCTGTAGAAGTCTGCGTTGTAACTTCTGTATCCTGCTCTGAGGTAACATCCTCATTAGATGTTTCATCCGTTGATACCTGTGTATCTGCTTCCGTTACTGCTTCGCTTGATGCTTCCTGCGTAGTTGCCTCAGTTACTTCCTCTGTTGTAGCTGTCTCTGTGTCGACCTGTTCTTCTCTTGGATCTGATAATACGGTAATCGTATCATCCTTGTTCAATACCGTAACAATATTCGCATCCGTAGACTGTTCGGTTCTGACATTCACACCATCTTCTAGTGCCTTACCCTGTAAAGTAACATAGTCCTTGGCAAATTCTTCTGCACTCTCACCGGTCAATACGTACTGGGATAACACATATCCTTCTACGTCACCAGACTTAATCTTCGTCCAGTCACCTTCTGTACCTTCCACAATTGCAATCGCACCGGGGTTCATGGAACCAACAAATTCGCCCTCAGCACTTGGCGTGCTACGAACATTCAAAGTCTCTTCTACATTTGCGATACACTTGCTGTCAAACTCACCGGCCGGCTGGCTCTCAACTGTTGTCTGCTCGGTATAAGCAACGATCGGCTCTGTCGTAGGTTCCGCTGTTGTTGTAGCTTCTGTTGCCTCTGTTGCCATAGCAACCTGAACCTCTTCTGTTGTTGCTTCTGTTACTTCTTCTGTTGTGATCTCTTCACTATTACCAAATAAGGCATCTAATGCACTGACATCATTGCCTTTTGCAAGCTCTTTCTTACTGCCTGTACCGGAATTGGCAAGAACAATACCACCAATTACCAATCCGATCAATATAATCGCACAAAGTGCAATCTGCACATTCCGCACAAAATATCTTCCATTGAAGATGTTCTTTCTCATGTAAAGTTTATAGCGTTCTGTCATAACTGCTCTTCTGTTATGTCGCATAGTCTCTTTCCTCCATCAACAAAACGATTCCACCGAAATCCGACCCCTCGTTGATATCCTAAACTTCATAATAGTAATACGTTATCTAAAACCTCATACCAAAATGTTACAAACTTGTTACAAGTTGTAATATAACACTTAATAAAATAAATGTCAATATGTCATTTTCTACCCAGAAATCCCCATTTTTCGTACTTTTTGTACATGTAATCAGAGAATATACTAGGATTTCCTTCTACAATATGTTAAGATATCATTACAAGTTTGTACAATAGTAGGAATATTTATACCTGTTTTTATGTATTTTGCCGGTTTCTTATTATATAGAAGCAACTCTTATAACGAAGCCGCAATCCTGCTATGCATTCAAACGGATAACCATTGGAATATATTCAATATACGATCCGTAAAGGAGACAGATATTATATGGCTGCAATTCGAATTGATAAATATCTCGCGGATGCCGGAATCGGTACACGCTCCATTGTGAAAAAGGAATTAAAGAAAGGCTATGTCACGGTCAATGGTGAGATCATTCAAAAACCGGAATACAAGATTGATCCATCAACGGACACCATTACGTATCAGGGCGAAGAGATCCGCGTAGAACAATATGAATATTATATATTGCATAAGCCTGCCGGATACGTCAGTGCAACGAAAGACAATACGGCTCCAACTGTGTTGTCCCTTATTCCGAGTACACGCAAAGACCTGTCTCCGGTCGGACGCTTAGATAAAGATACGGAAGGGTTGCTTCTTATTACCAATGACGGAGATTTATCCCATCGCCTGCTTTCACCCAGACGTCACGTAGACAAGACCTATTTTGCAATTATCCGTGGCATTGTAGATCATACGGATGTGGATGCATTTGCCAAAGGACTGGTGATCGGCGATGAAGATCTTAATATCGCCATGCCTGCCACGCTTACCTTCTATCCTCATGAAGAAGCGTTAGTAAGACAGCCGGCTCTGTCCGATTATCAAAAGCGCATCAACAACTCACAAGTACAGGCTCCTATTGCACAGGAAGAACTCTCTTATATAGAAGTAACGCTTCATGAGGGAAAGTTTCATCAGGTAAAGCGCATGTTTCAGGCTGTTGGTAAAGAGGTACTCTACCTAAAGCGTATTCAATTTGGTCCGCTGCAACTCCCGGAAGATCTTGCAGTCGGAGAAAGCCGCCCTCTTTCAACAGAAGAACTGACACGTTTGAAAGATCATTAAAGATATTCTCACTTTATCGGAGCATTTTTCACT